>JAJYFI010000250.1 GCA_021790955.1 bacterium
GAAAATCCCCATCTGACGATAGGCGAGCAGGTAGTACTTGAACGACTTGAGCTCGACGCACTTCTTGTCGGGGCGGTAGCGCAGGGCCAGCGCCCCGAAGTCGGGGAGGCCCGTCTTCGGGCAGACCGAGGTGAACTCGGGGCATTCGATCTTGATCTCGTAGCCCGGGTACTGGTTGGGCCAGGTGTCGATGGCGGGCATCGGCGACCTGAGGCCCTCGATCGCGAGCTCCGGGGCGTAGCCGTCGCGTGCGGCTTTGGAGGCGGAGTTGACTTTTGCCACGGCAAGAAGTATACCATTTCATCCTTATGAAGCCGGGCCGGGCCTTGTCGGTCGGCGTCGCGTGCGCCTTCCTCTGCGCGGGACTCGCGCGAGCCCAGTTCGAGGAAGAGATCTCGACGTATCCGTACAAGCTCCCCGTGGGGATTCCCCAGCCTCCCCCGGTCCCGGCGAAAAACCCCATCAACGACGCCAAGGTCGATCTCGGAAAGCGTCTCTACTTCGACAAGCGCCTTTCCCGGAACAGCGCCGTCTCTTGCGCCACCTGCCACAGTCCGAGGAAGGGCTGGACCGACCAGTCGCCCGTCTCGACGGGCATCCACGGCTTGAAGGGGACGCGCAGCGCGCCCACGGTCCTCAACGCGGCCTACAATCTCCTGCAATTCTGGGATGGGCGGGCGCCGAGCCTCGAGGAGCAGGCCAAAGGCCCGATGCAGAACCCGGTTGAGATGGGATTCTCCCTCCCCGGCGTGGTCAAGCGCCTGAAATCCATCCGCGGCTACGCGCCGCTCTTTAGGAAGGCCTTCGGGAGCCCCGGCGTCACGATCGAACGCGTGGTCCAGGCGATCGCGAGCTTCGAGCGCACCGTCATCACCGGGAATTCCCCCTACGACCGCTACCAGGCGGGAGACGCCAAGGCCATGAGCGCCGACGCCCGGCGGGGGATGGAGATTTTCTTCGGCAAGGGAAACTGTTCCGTCTGCCACGCGGGTTTCAACTTTTCGGACTCCGATTTCCATAATATCGGGGTCGGGATGTCGCGGCCGAAACCCGACCTGGGCCGCTTCGACGTGACGAAGCGCGATCGAGACCGCGGGGCCTTTAAAACCCCGACCCTGCGCAATTTGAGCGACACCGCCCCCTACATGCACGACGGTTCGGAGAAAACCTTGGCGCGGGTGGTCGATTTTTACGACAAGGGCGGGGAGCCCAACAAGTGGCTTGACGGCAGGATCAAGCCCCTCCATTTGACGTCCGCCGAGAAAAAAGAGCTGCTCGCCTTCCTCGACGCCTTGAACGGCGATCGCGTGATCGTCGAGTCCCCGGCCTTGCCCCAATAACATCAAGACTCAAGCCGACCGTTGCGAGGTGCCTCGATGATGATGAGAAGGGCCGTCGCCGTCCTGTTTCTGGCAGCAGCCGTTCCGGCCGCGTACGCGACCGAATGGCAGGATGTCGGGCCCCGGGCCATGGGCATGGGCGGCGTCGGCGTCGCCCTGCCGGACAACGGGCCGCTCAGCTCCTATTGGAACCCGGGCGCGCTCGGGCGCTACGACAACCCCTCGGGCTTTGAAATTCCCGTCGGTGCCCAGGCGACGGTGGACGGCGAACTGATTCAGGCGGCCAACAACATGCAGCAGATCTTTAATGCATGCAATCAGCCCACGCCTAACACCGCCGTCTGCAATTCGACAAACATCCAAAACGCGCTCGATGAGCTTGCGAACAAGTCGAACGGGCTTCGCGCGGACGCGAACGGCGGCTTGAACATGAAATTCGGCAAGCTGGCGATCTTCGCGGACAACCTGGCGTATGCCGGCATGACGACGAGCAACATTGACACGACGGACGTCAACACGACGGGCAGCGATCTCTTCACGAGCAACACATCTTCCGTCGCCGTGACGGGCCTCGCGGCGACGGAGATCGGCCTGGGCTACGGCCACGAGATCCCTTTCCTTCCGGGACTGAGCGTGGGAGGAAACATCAAGGCGATCGTGGGGGAAACCGCCTACCAACTGGTCAACGTCGTCACCCAGGGCTCCAACGGCTTCTCGCATCTGCAGACCGTCCAATCCATCCGGCCGGGCGTCGATCTCGGCGCCCTCTGGGACCTAAGCCGCATCGGGATTCCCTTGCACCCGACGGCCGGCATCACGGCCCGCAACATCAACGACCCCAAGTTCGACATGTCCCAGCAAGCCCAGGCGAACGGCGTGGACAAGCTCTCCTATCAGGGGACGACGCGCGCCGGCGTGAGCCTGAGGCCCTTCCCTTGGTGGTATGTCGAGGCGGACGCGGATCTGACCCGCAACGTGACCTTGGACGGGACGGATTCCCAGATGCTGGCGCTTGGAACCGAGGTCAACATCTTCAACCGTCCCGGGCTCGACATTCCGCTGCGCGCCGGCGTCTCCGAGAACCTGGCGGACGGATTGAAGACCCTGTCCTTGGGCGCGGGCCTCGACCTCCTCCACGTCCACATCGACGCGGCCGGCACGGTGAGCCCTCAGACCCAGCAGCTCCAATCCGTCGGAAAGACGACGACGCTCCCGACCTCCCTTGGCGGCCAGCTTCAGTCCGAAGGCCAGGCAGGTGGGAAAACCGCACTCTTTGCAGTTGGTCTTGGGGAGCAGCTTGTAGATCTCAAGTCCGGAAAGTGCCATCTATTCTATCCTCCCCTACGCCTTCATCAGCTTGTCGATAGCGAGCTTCACCTGCTCTACGCTCTTCGGATGGCGCAGCACCAGGATGTCGGCGCCGGCCTGCAGCAGGGTCGTGGCGGTCAGGATCTCCCAGACGAT
>JAJYFI010000251.1 GCA_021790955.1 bacterium
CGCGCAACCGATCTCATCCTCGATCTTAATTTCGATGGAGGACGCGGAAGACGACAAGACCCGCGCCTCGAGGACGTTCGCCGCGCCCATGAAGCTGGCGACGAAGCTCGTGCGGGGCTTCTCGTAAATCTCGCGAGGCTCGCCCAACTGCTCGATTTGCCCTCGGTTGAGGACCACGATGCGGTCCGACATCGTCGTCGCCTCCTCCTGATCGTGCGTGACGTAAATGAAGGCGATGCCGAGCCGCCGCTGGATGTTCTTGAGCTCCATCTGCATCTCGCGCCGAAGCTTGAGGTCAAGCGCGCCCAGGGGCTCGTCGAGGAGCAGGAGCGAGGGGCGCCCCGCCAGGGACCGGGCGAGGGCCACGCGCTGCATCTGCCCCCCCGAAAGCTGGTCCGGCTTGCGGCGCTCGAGCCCCGAGAGCTTCGCCAAGGCGAGAACCTCGGTCACCCGTTCCCGGATCCCCTCCTCGTCCAAGCCGCGGATCCGCAGGCTGAACGCCACGTTTTCGAAAACGTCGTAGTGCGGGAAAAGAGCGTAGCTTTGGAAGACCGTGTGGATGTCGCGGCGGTAGGGCGCCATATCCGTCACGTCACGGCCCGCCAGAAAGATGCGGCCGGTCTGCGGACGATCAAAGCCCGCGATCAGGCGCAGGATCGTCGTCTTGCCGCAGCCGGAGGGGCCCACGAGGGTCAGGAACTCGGCCGGCTTGACCGAGAGCGAGAAATCGTTGAGGACGTCGGCGCGGCCGAAGGACTTCGAGATGGAGCGCAGCTCCAAGAGCGCCTGGGCCCTCCCCGCCGGAGCCGTCGCGGCGGCCTTTTCCTGCGTGCTGGTGGGCACTTTTTCGAATAAAGCTAAGCCGCGTCCCCGTACACCGTGTAATGCCAGGGCTTGCGGACCACGCCCGTCGTCTCGATCATGACGTGCTTGACGACCGTGCACTCTTCGAGCGCGTATTTCGACATGTCCTTGCCGAACCCGGACTCCTTGAATCCACCATGCGGCATTTCAGAGGCGAGCGGCAAGTGATCGTTGAGCCACACGGTCCCAAATCGCAAGGCATTGGCCGTGCGCAGTCCGCGTGCGGCATCCCTCGTCCAGACGGAACCGGCAAGCCCGTAAGCGACGTCGTTGGCGAGCCTCACCGCTTCCTCCTCCCCCTTGAAAGGCAGGAGGCAAGCCACCGGGCCGAAGATCTCCTTCTGGACTATCTCCGAGCTCTGAGCCGCTCCGGAGACGATCGTCGGCTCGATAAAATAGCCGCGTTTGAAATCCTTGGGACGCTTGCCGCCAAGGAGCACCCTCGCCTTGGACGCTCGCTTCAAGAAGCCCTCGACGCGCTCCCGCTGCTCCGCCGAGATCAGAGGCCCCATGTCCGTCGAGCCTTGGGCGGGGTCTCCCACGCGCAGTTTCGAGGCGGCATCGACGAAGGCCTGGGTGAAGCGCTTGAAGAGCGGCTCCTCGACATAAAAGCGCGTCGCCGCGGTGCAGTCCTGGCCGCAGTTGACGAAGGCGCCCACGACGGCGCCCTGGACCGCCGCTTCCAGGTCGGCGTCTTCGAAGACGACGAACGGAGCCTTGCCCCCGAGCTCCATGACGACCCGCTTGACGGTGGAGGAGGCCTGCGACATGATCTTCTTGCCGGTCTCCGTGTCGCCCGTGAAAGAGACGAGCCGGACCTCCGGATGCGAGGTCAGGGCCTTCCCCGTCTCCTCGGCGCCCGTCACCACGTTGAGGACGCCTTCGGGGATTCCGGCCTCAAGGGCGAGCTTCGCGGCCGTGATCGTCGTCAACGGCGTGAGCTCCGAGGGCTTGATGACCGCGGTATTGCCCGCCGCGAGGGCGGGAGCCAGCTTCCAGATGGCCATCATCAAGGGGTAGTTCCATGGAGCGACTAGGGCGCAGACGCCCACAGGCTCCCGGCGCAAAAACGAGGCGTAGCCGGCCGCATACTCCCCGGCGGCGCCGCCCTCGACGACGCGGCAGGCTCCCGCGAAAAAACGCAGGTTATCGATCGCGAAGGGGATGTCCCCGTCCCGGGCAAGCTTGAGGGGCTTGCCGGTGTTCCTGGACTCTGCCTGGGCGAGATCGGCGGCGTGGCTTTCAAGCAGCCCCGCCCAACGCATCAGGAGAGCGGAGCGTTCCCCCGGGGTTTTCCCGGACCAGACGGGAAAGGCCTTGGCGGCGGCGCGGATGGCCGCGTCCACTTCCGCGACGGAGGCGTCCGGCATCCTGGCGATCGGCTCCTCGGTCGCCGGATTGAGGATTTCCCGGACGGCGCCGGCCGCGGGACGGCCCTTCGTCAGCGTTTGCGGGCCCACGAAACTACCTCCTGGCCGCCACGGGGCGCTTGGTCTCGAAATGCCGGGAATTGACGTCCTTGAGGACCTTCTCGAGAATGCCGACGGCCTGGTTCATCTCCTGGGTCGTCAAGGTGAGAGGCGGCTCGATGCGGATCGTCTTCGCCGAGAAAAGCGTCCCCGCGACAAGGACGCCGTTGTCGAACAGGCCCTTGGAGACCTCGAAGCCGATGGCGTCCGTCGGAAACTCGATGCCGATCATCAGGCCCTTGCCGCGCACGTCGACGCAGAGCTTGGGGAAGCGCCGGCGCAGGGCCTTGAGTTTCGCGACGAACTCATTGCCCAGCTTATCCGCCTTCTCGGGAAGCTTCTCTTCGAGCAGGACGTGGATATTGGCGATCGCCGCGACGCAGGCCAAGGGATTGCCGCCGAAGGTCGTGGAATGCAGCCACGGCTCCGAGAAGAGCTGCTCCCAGATGACCTTGTTGGAGACGAAG
>JAJYFI010000023.1 GCA_021790955.1 bacterium
ATATGGCAGGACTCGCAGGCGATCCCCATGCCGACATGCTTTTTATGGCTGAACGGCATCGGCTGGCTCCGCGGCGAGAACGCGGCCTTCAAGGCCGCCCCGCCCACGAAAACGACGCCCGCCGCGACCAATCCTGCCGTCCATGTTTTCGCTTTCATGAGCGCGGCGCGGCCGCTTCCTTTTTAAGCGTCCCGAGGTAGCTGATGACGTCGTCGAGCTGCCGGTCCGAAAGGACTTTTTCCCATCCAGGCATCGCGATGGGCGGGTCGGGCTTCTTGTCATCGAGCGGGACGGGATGAGAGCCGTTCCGGATGCGGTACTTGAGATCGTCCGGGGTATAGGCGGAGGCGACGCCGCGCAGGCCGGGGATCTTGCCGCCCGGGTCCGCGTTAGGATTGCTCACCCCTCCCCGGCCCTCCGGCCCATGGCAGACGACGCAGCGCATTTCCTCGTACTCGCGGAGACCCCGGGCCTGAGACGGGGTGTAGGCCGCCGTGGGAGGGTCGGGCAACGCCGCGGTCGTCGGGTGAATCACCCACATGGGGCTCCAGAGATAGGACCGGTACGCCAGGAAACCATAAAAGCCCAGGAGCCCGGTGCCGACCGACGCGACCAACGCGATGAGCCTGCGCGCTCCTCGATCGTTCGGCATGGTTTCTCCTAGTCCGCCCGCTCCGCGGAGGGGCGATCCGCCGCCTGGGCGGTCTGGCCTTTCCTGGCCCCGCCGGCCTTTCCCGCGACCTTCTTTTTCCGGACGGAATAATCGTAGGTCAGAAAGTCGATGATCCTCTGCGCCACCTTGCCGTTGATCCCCGCGCCCGGTTTTTTCTGCATCTTCTTGACGTAAGCAGCCATCTCCGAGGGAGTAAACGGCGCGTTGATGGGGCGGGCCAGGGTGTGGCAGCGCGCGCATCGGCTTGCAAACAGCTTGTAGTTGCCCTGCTGCTCCGGCGGATAGGCCGAGACATTGATGGTGGATGGCCCCTTATCCCAGGCCGCCCACGGCGGCGCCTTTTCGCCCGCGGCCCATAGTCGGCCGGCTCCGAGCGAGCCCGAAATGATCATCACGGCTGCTAAGCCCTTTCCCGCTTTCATGAGACCTCCTTGCCTTCATTGGCGCGGCTGTATCGCATGGGACGGCGCTGGGGGCATGGGTGATGGCCGTCGCGCCGCCCCATGCGAAATCCTTCATAGTGCACCGCCGGGCAGACGGCGGCGAGGCCGGACATCAGGTCGAAAACCGTCACGACGCCGCAGAGCCTCTTGCTTCGGGGGCCTTCGGCGACAAAAACCCTGTGAATGCGCTTGACGAGCATCTGGCGGAGAACCTCCCAGAGCGGGGTCGTGCGGCCGACGGACACGACGTGGGGGGTCATCCAGTCGCCGACGCGATCGGGATCCCCTCCGTTTTCGGCCGAACTGATCTCCAGGCGCTCCGCCTCGAAGCGCGCGAGGTCCGACCTCGTCAGGACGCCCACCGGCTGGCCGTCGCCGTCCACCACGACGCCCCCGCCGGCGTTATGCTCCAGCATGCGTCCCGCCGCCCCCGCCATCGCATCCTGCGTTTTAAAAACGAGGGGCGGGGCGGCGATATCCTCGGCGACGGGAAGGCGCCGGGTCCAAGGGCAATCCTTCTGCCACAGCTTCGTCCGTCCCGCGGCCGTTGGATTCGCCATCGAGGGGCATCGTAGCGATAAGAGATGCATAAGTGCCAATGAATTATGTTAAATAGATTTATTAGCTGCTCTAATGAAAGGATCACGGCTGCACCTCGACCTTTTCAAGGTATTCCAGGATCTCGTCGACACCGGAAGCTTCTCGAAGGCGGCCGCGCAAAACCATCTCACGCAGTCGGCCGTCAGCCAGCAGCTCAGCTTCCTTGAGCGCCGCCTGGGCGCGAGGCTCATAGAGCGCGGCAAGGAACGTTTCTTCCTGACGGAAGCGGGCCGCGAGCTCCTTCGCTGCGCCTGGAAGATTCTTCAAGCCTACGGCGAGGCCGAAAGCGCCATCCGGAACCCGGGCGCCGTCGGGGGGCCCTTGCGGGTCGAGGCGATCTATTCGATCGGCCTTCACGCCCTGCCCTCCCACCTCAAGAGCTTTTTGGCGCGCTTCCCCCAGGTGAGCCTGCGCACCAGCTACAGCCGGGCCGAGCAGGTCTACGAGGACCTCATCCACGGCCACGGCGACGTGGGCCTCGTCGCCTACCCGCGCTCCCATCCCCTGCTGAGGGTCCTGGCCTTTGAGCGGGAGCGCCTGGCGGTCGCCTGCGCCCCCGGAGACCCCCTCGCCGCCCGCAAGAACGCCTCCCTCAAGGACCTGCTGGCCCGGCCCTTCGTGGCCTTCGAGCGCGGCCTGCCGACCCAAAAAGCCATCGAAGACCTCGTCTTCCGCCGGCTGGGGACCTTCCCTCGCGTGGTCGCGGAATTCGACAACGTCGAAACGCTCAAAAGAGGCGTCGAGGTCGGGCTGGGGATCACGATCCTGCCCGAGCGCACCGTCGCCGCGGAGGTCAAGGCAGGGAGCCTCGCCTGCGTGCCGTTCTCGTCGCCGGCCTACTACAGGCCGACGGGGATCCTCATCCGCAGGGATCAGCCCCTCTCGCGCGCCGGCAAGGAGTTCGTCCGCTGGCTGACGCGGGAGGCGAAGCCCTAAGCGGTTCCCTGGGGAAGGCAGTCGCGCGACCCGTCGCCGGCGGAGTACTCGTAAGGCCCGCGGTACGCCCGCGGCGGCTTCTCGAAGTTCCCGTGCGGCGGCGGCGAGGGGCAGGCCCAATCCAGAGTCGTCGCCTCCCATGGGTTCTCCGGCGCCTTCTCGCCTTTCCAGAGGCTGACGAAGAAGTTATAGAGGAAGGGAAGCTGGCCCAGCAGGAGAACCGCCGCCATGAAGGAGATGAACACGTTGAGGGGCGCCACCAGGCGGTTATGGACCTGGGCCCCCGGGTCGAAGAGCCGCCGCTGCATGCCGGCCAGTCCCTGGATGAACATGGGAAAGAAGAGGCCGTTGAGCGCGATGATCGTCGTCCAGAAGTGGATTTTCCCCAGCCTCTCGTCCATCATCCGCCCGAACCACTTGGGATACCAGTAATAGATTCCCGCGAAGAGGGCGATCATGATGCCGTTCGATACCACGTAATGGAAATGCGCGATCACGAAATACGTGTCGTGGAGATAAATGTCGGTCACGTGAGTCCCGAGCGGGAGCCCCGTCAAGCCCCCGATGCCGAACATGGGCAAAAACGCCAGCGCGAAAAGCATGGGCGTCGTGAAGCGGATGCTCCCTCCCTTGAGCGTCCAGACGTAGCAGGTCACGACAAGCACGACCGGGATTGAGATCGTGAGCGTCGTCATCAAAAAGAAGTTCGCCAAGCCCGCGAAAAGCCCGCTGACGAACTGGTGATGCGCCCAGACGATGAAAGAGAGCAGGCAAAGCGACAGGAGCGACCCGACGATCACGCGGTAGCCGTAGATCGGCTTCCTCGTGCCGTTGGCGAGCACCTCGGCGACGATCCCCAGCGGCGGCAAAAGGAGGACATAGACCTCGGGGTGCCCCAAAAACCAGAACAGATGCTGCCAGAGAAGCGGCGAGCCGCCGCCCGAGCGGTTGAGCGCCTCCCCCAGGACGACGACGCCCGCCGGCACGTAAAAGCTCGTATGCGCGACCCGGTCCATGAGGAGAAGCACCGCCGCCGCCTCGACCGGAGGGAAGGCAAGCAGGAGAATGATGGACGTGATGAGCTGGGTCCACACGAAGATCGGCAGACGCATAAGGCTCATCCCGGGCGCCCGCTCATTGAGCGTCGTCGTGATGAAGTTGATCGCGCCGAGAAGAGAGGAGGTGATGATGAGCACCATGGCGATGATCCAGACGGTCTGTCCCGGGTTGATAATGGAGAGCGGCGGGTAGGAGGTCCAACCCGACTGAATGGCCCCTCCGGGGAGCCAGAAGGAACTCAGCATCAAGATCCCGCCCATCAGGAAGAGCCAGAAGCTCGCCATGTTGAGCCGGGGGAAAGCCATGTCGCGGGCTCCGATCTGGAGAGGAAGGACGTAGTTGCCGAAGGCGGCGAAGCCCAGGGGGGCGATCCCGAGGAAGATCATGACGGTGCCGTGCATCGCGCCCAGCATGTTGTAGAGGTCGGGCCCCATGGAGCCGTTGGGCGCCAGCCGCGCCGGCAGGAACTTCCCGAACCACGGGATCGGCTTCCAGGGGTAGGCCAGCTGCCAGCGCATGAGCATCATCATCAGAAAGCCGGCGAAGAGAAAAAATACGGCGGCGAAAAAATATTGGAGCCCGATCGTCTTGTGATCCGTGGCGAAAACGTAGCGTCTCCAGAAGCTCCCCGCGCCACCCTCCTCCCCGTGCGCCATAGGATCGGTCATCGTTCTCGCTCCTCCTAGAAATTGGCCGCTGGAGTCGGCGCGGCCGGGGCGCGGCTTTTAAGCCACGCCTCGAAGGCCTCCGGCGACTCCACGATCACCTTGCCGTCCATGAAGGCGTGGGCGAAGCCGCAGAGTTGCGCGCAGACCATGTCGTACGTGCCCAGCCGCGTCGGCTTGACCCACAGAGGAATGGACATCCCCGGCACGGCGTCCTGCTTGAGCCTGAACTCCGGGATGAAGAGGCTGTGAATCACGTCCAGCGAGGACAAGCGTATGATGGCGGGGCGGCCGAGCGGCAGATGGATTTCGTTCGCCAGCACGACGTCGTCCTTGGCGGCCGGGTCCGAGAAGTCGAGGCCGATCGGGTTCGTGAAATGGACGAGCTTGGGATCGGTGCGGCCGAACTTCCCGTCCGGACCCGGGTAACGCACATTCCAGGCGTACTGCTGGGCCTTCACCTCCACTTCGACCGCGTCCTTCTCGGACGGAAGCCACATCCTCACGTGAGCCCAGGTGGGCACGGAATAGACGACGATCACCGCAAGCTCGAAGACGATGATCGAGAGCCCGGCGCCCAGCGCCCAGCCGCCGCCCCGCCCGGACCTTTCGACCTGATGGGCGCGGCCGGACCGATACCGCAGGAGAAAATAGACGAAGGCCCCGAGCCAGAGAAAAAACATGAGGACCATGCCCGACAAGAGGAGATAGAAATCGGTGTCCAGGTCCCTGGCGTAGGAGGACGCCGCGACGGGAAGCCAGAAACCGTAATTGCCGCTCACGCGAATCTTATATTAGACCTCGGGCCGCAAAGGGCGTTTTATGACCTAAGTCATAATGGCGGGCCGCCTTAAAGGCTACCATCCTCTAATGGAAGCCCTTCAAGACCGCCCCACAGCCGCTCCCGTCCCGCCGACTTCCCGAACCCGAAGGCCCAAGGTGCTCTTGACCAGCGTCTGCCGGCCGCTGGGTCCGCGCCATGGGGACGCGCCCAGCGTGGGCTACGAGCTCCTCTTCAACCAGGTCACCCGGGCCCAGGGCCTTTTCAGCCCCCGGGCACTCCATCTTCATTTCTCCCTGGAATATATCGCCAACAATCTCGACGCCCCCGCGGTCGTCCTACAGTACCCCTCCCGGCGCGAGCTCATCCGCGAGCTCAAGAAAGGCTACGACTACGTGGGCGTCTCCTTTCTGCTCGCGGTATTCCACAAAATGAAAGAGACCGTGGCATTGATCCGCCGCTATTCGCCCAACTCGAAGATCGTGCTCGGCGGCTACGGCACCGTGCTCAAAGACGAGGTCCTGGCGCCTTATTCGGATCACATCTGCCGCGAGGAGGGCGTGGCCTTCTTCCGGCGGCTCCTGGACGAGCCGGAAAAGCCCATCCCCTACGACCACCCCCTGATCACGAGCCGCCTGAAGCTTTTCTCCCTGCCCGTCTCCAGGACGGGCATGATCTTCGCGGGCCTGGGCTGCGCCAACGGCTGCGATTTCTGCTGCACCTCCCATTTTTTCAAGCGCCGGCACTTGAAGCTCCTGCCGGACGGCAAGGACATCTACGCCGTCATCGAGCGCTATTTGGACATCGACCCCCACATGTCCTTCGTCATCCTCGACGAGGATTTCCTGCTCAACCGCCGCCGCGCCATGGAGTTCAGGGACTGCGTGCTCAAGGGCGGCCGCGCCGTCTCCATCTTCGTCTTCTCCAGCATCCGCGCGATCTCCCGCTACACGACCCAGGAAATCCTCGAGATGGGCATCGACGGCTTCTGGATCGGCTACGAGGGCACTCGCTCCAACTTCCCCAAGCAGCAGGGCCGGCCGCCCGCGGAGCTCTTCCCGGACTTCAAGCGCCACGGGATCACGATCCTGGCCTCCATGATCGTCGGCTTCGACTACCAGGACCGCGACGTCGTGGCCCAGGAACTCGACGGGCTCTTGAAGCTCGAGCCGGGCCTTACCCAAATCCTGATCTACGGCCCGACGCCGGGGACCCCCTTCTACGAGCGCATCATGAGCCAGCGCCTGCTCCAGGATGATCTCGCCAAGGACTCGGATCTCTATTACCGGCGCTCGGACGGCTTCGCCACCATGATCAAGCATCCGCGGCTCTCCGCCTCCGAGATCGAGGACATCCAGCGCTGGTGCTTCAAGGAGGACTTCCGTCGGCTTGGCCCCAGCGTCTTTCGCGTCGTCGAAACATGGCTGAACGGCTACGAACGCTGGAAGGATTCCCCCGTCCCTTTCCTGCGCCTGAAGGCGGCCCGTTTCGCCCGCGAAGCCCGCAACGCCTACCCCGCCTTCCTCCCCGGCCGCCTCTTTGGCCCCTCCCCTGAGGTCCGGCGCCGGATCCGCCGGCTCGAATTGAGAGCCCACGACCTTCTGGGACGGCCGACGCTCAAGGAAAGGGTTTTCGCCGCAGGCGCCGTCCTGGCCGCCGCCTGGACTTGGCTGACTCTCAAGCTTCACCTCTTCCAGCATCCGACCCTTGTCCGGACCGCCTATCGGATGCCGCAACCCGTCCAAGAGGCCGTCCGGCCGCTGGAATTTCTCCCGGCCCATCCGGTCGTTATGTTGCTGGCCCAGCTCTTTAAGTCGTATCGTTCTGGGCTATAATTTCTCGATGCCGGCGCCAGTCTGAAGTCCGGCATCGGATTCAGACTTCTGAGGAGGGAACGACGTGTTGCACATCTTGGGCATGGGATGGGCTTTGCCCGACACCGAGATCACCAACGATTTCCTGCACAAGAATGTGGGGCTCGAACGGGGCCCCTCGTGGGTCGAGTCCCGCCTCGGCATCGAAAGGCGTCGCTCGGTCCTCAGCCGCGACTACATCCTCAAGACCAAGAACCGGGACCCCGAGCAAGCGATGCTGCACGCGAAATCCCGTGGATGGACCCCCGCGGTCCTAGGCCTCGCCGCCGCCCGGGACGCCATCCGGAACGCCGGCATCCGATCGAGCGACGTCGGCTGGGTGATCGTGAATAACGACATCCCCTTCGATCTCGTCCCCAACACGGCGAGCCTGATCGCCAGGGAGCTCGGCGCCGCCGACGGCCCCCACTGCGACATCAATTCCGCCTGCCCGAGCTTCGCCCTGCACATGAAGGTCCTCAACGACGCCAAGCCCGAGAACCTCCCGGAGTTCGTCCTGTGCGTCCAAATCAGCGCCTATACGACGCGCACGGACTATTCGGCCTCCTCCATCGACGGTTATATCTTCGGCGACGGCGCGGCGGCCCAGATCGTCTCCGCCCGCCACGCGGGGAGGCTGCTCGTCGAGCCCCTGATCTTCGAGACGAAGGCCTCCGGCGCCGATGAGATCCGCATGGAGGCGACGGGGCATTTCGGCCAGAATGGCGCCGCGGTGCGTGAATTCTCCATCCGTAAGACCTGCGAGATCTTCGAGTCCATCGCCGAGCAAAAAGGGCTTTTCGCCGAGGACTGCTGGACGGTCGCCCATCAGGCCAACCACGTCATGCAGGAATCGATTTTGGGGCATCTGGGCCTTTCCGCCGAGCGTCATTTGCGGAACGTGCGCGAACAAGGCAACACCGCCGCCGCCGGCTGTCCCTCGGCCCTGGCGCAGGGCTTGGACCGGCTTCACTCCGGGGACGAGATCGTCTACGGGGTGGTCGGCGCGGGCCTTGCCTGGGGCGGCGGCTACATGAAAGTCTTGTAGACGCCCTCCCGGAAGTAGCACAATGGGGGCGTCATGCCCGCGCCCGCGGTCGACATCAAGGCCTTTCTCTCGGGGCTCAAACCCTTCACCGCCCTTCCGCCGGAAGATGTCGCCCGCCTCGCCGCCGCCGCGCGGCTCAGGACCTACCGGAAGGGCGAGACGATCTACAACGAAAGCGAGCACGCCGACGGCGTCTGGGTGCTCCACAGCGGCCGCATCCAAATCTTCAAGTTCACCTCCCAAGGCGAATCCCTTGCCCTCGAGAGCCTCGCCACCGGAGAGCTTTTCGGGACCCTCTGCCGCCTGGGCTCCGGGGACCGCAGCTATCCCTGCACCGCCGTCGCGGCCGCGCCCACGACGGCGATCTGGCTTCCCGAACGCCTCTTCCTTGACTGCTACGCCAAGCATCCGGGCTTCCTCAGCGGGCTCTGCTCGCTGTGCTCCGAGCGGCTGCGGGACATGCAGGGGCTGCGCTGCCTGGGCCAGGAGGCCGTCCCGGTCCGGCTTGCCGCCATTCTTTGCCGCCTCCATCAAGTGCATGGGCCGGTCGTGCCGTTCACCAAAAAGGAGCTGGCCGAGCTGGTCGGCGCCGCCGTGGAGACCGTCTTTCGCGTGATCTCCAAGTTCGAGAAAAACGGCTTTCTCGAATCCTCCCACGGCAAGATCCACATCAAAAAGCCCAAAGAGCTTCAGGAAACAGCCCGCAAGGGGTAGGTATGACTCAAGTCATACCCCTCGGCCCCCGAAGGGGGTAAAGTTAATCCATGGCCAGCGCGCGGCGGGGAAAGCCCGTGGAGGTTCGCGAACTCGGGTGGTCCGGAGAGGGCTACCGCATCCTCGCCTCGTGGAAGATGCCCGGCGGCAGGAGCCGCCAAGGGCTTTTCGAAGCCTGGATCCCGGCCCTGGCTCCCAGCTTCGCGCTACGGCGCCGCTACGAAGCCGGCATCATCACCTGGGGCGAGTTTAGGCGGTTCTACGCGGCCGAGCTGCTCGCCCCTTCCTCGCAAAACATCATCAAGCCGCTGGGGCTCCTTTCCCTGCGCCGGCGTCTCGTGATGCTCTGCGACTGCCGGGACGCCAAGCGCTGCTCGACGTCGGTCCTGGCCCAGGCCATCGAACGCTGCCAAAAACGCCGGAACTTCGTCCTCGACGTGCCGGAGCGCAACAGGAATGACAATGGGGCGCGCGTCATCTCGATCACGGCCCGACCGCATGAAGCCGATTTCTAAAGTCGAAGGTTCAAAGCCCCGCCGAGCCCTCCTGGCCGCGGACATGATGTCGCGACCTCTCGTCTGCGTGCGCCAGGGCGACTCCATGCGGCATGCGGCGGCGCTGTTGATCGAAAAAAACATCAGCGGGGCCGCCGTCGTGGACGGGCGCGGGCGCCCCGTCGGCGTCCTCACGAAGACCGACATCGCGCGCTACGAGCGCGACAGGAGCGCCGGCAAGGACCCCCTCGACGTCTCCACGGACTCCCTCAGGACCCTGGGGCCGATCGAGGCCGTGGCGCAGGGAGTGGGCCTCGAGCCCCCCTCGGAGCAGGACGCGGTGTTTCGATGGATGACCCCGAGGGTCATCTCCGTTTCGGCGACGGCTTCGGTGCAGGAGATCGCCCGCGAGATGCTGCGGCGCCGGATCCACCGGGTGTTCGTCAAAACCGCGAAAACCGACGCCCTGCTGGGCGTCGTGACCACCCTGGACGTCCTGCGCTGCTGTCTTTCCTGCCTGGATTCCTGAGTTATTTCGGCAGCCGGGCGTGCGTCCCGTCGCAGAACGGCTTGTGACTCGATCGCTTGCATCCGCACCAAGCCACCTTCTTGGCTTCCTTGAGCTCGACGCGGATCGGAGAAAGCCCCGTGTTGAGCCTTTGGTGCGAGCCGTCGCAGTAAGGCTGGTTCTGGGACTGCCCGCAAGCGCACCAATGATACTCCCCGGGCTTCTCGTCTTTCACGTACGGCGCGCGCTGCGCGATCTTCGGTTCCATGGCCATGATTGCATCCCCCCCTGATGGATAATGTCAGGGACGATTATAGAAAAAGGCGGGACGGATAAGCTCCACCCTCCCCTCAGGGGGAAGGGAGGGTGGAGCGAGGAACGGTCTTACTTCGCGGCGACGGTCGAGGGGAAGAGCTCGTGGTAGCGCGCGGGGTTCGCCTTCGCGAACTCCTCGAGAAGCTTCTTGCGCGAACTCTCCCAAGCGGGCGCCTTGGCCCCGGTCTTGCGGACCTTGGAGTCGTAGACTAGAAACTGCCAGATCCTCTTGCCGTCCCGGCCCACCGGGCAGCCGGGCTTGGCCATCATCTTCTTCACGTAGCGGTTCCAGATATGGGCGCCGATCTGCCAGACGGCGGGATCCTTGAATATCTCGGGGGCCGATTTTTTCATCGCCGCCTGCTCGGCATCCGAGAGCTCCACGTACTGCGAATTGATCGGCCGTGCGATCGTGTGGCATGCCGCGCACTTGAACTGGAAGACCTTGTAGGTTTCCTGGTATTCCTTGGGGTACGACGAGACGTCGATCGTGTTCGGCCCCAAATCGTTCGGGAAAAGCGCCCCCGAAGCCGATTGCGCCGCGCCGCGCCGCGCCGCGGCCGCGACGCCCGCGACGATCGCCGCCGCCAGAATTCCCTTCATCCAGCCTTCCATCACCCTTTTCATAAAACCCCCTTGCGACTTTGTTTTCACTTCAGGATACCAGGCGGCGGCGGCGCTCGCTATGACATACGTCATAGGGCGGGAAAGCCGGCGGCC
>JAJYFI010000252.1 GCA_021790955.1 bacterium
CGGCGCTCTTTCCGGCTACCGGGTGCTTGAGGTGGAGCTCTCGAGGCTGACGGGCCTCGCTCTGCAGGGCCTCGACCTCACCAAGGTTCAGGCCGAACGATCGAAGAATTTCTTCGCCCTCGGGATGATGTACTGGCTCTTCGACCGGCCGCTCGATCCGACCGCGCGCTGGATCGAGGAAAAGTTCAAGAAGTCGCCTGTCCTCGTCGAGGCGAACAAGCGGGCCCTGAGGGCCGGCAACGCCTATGCCGAGACGACCGAGATTTTCAGCTCCCATTACACGGTCAAGAAGGCGTCGCTCGCTCCGGGGCTTTACCGCAACATCACCGGGAACGAGGCTACCGCGCTTGGCATGGTGGCCGCCTCCGTTTTGTCGGGAATCGACCTCTGGTATGGCTCCTACCCCATTACCCCGGCCTCGGACGTCCTCCACGAGCTTTCCAAGCACAAGAACTTCGGCGTGCGGACGTTCCAGGCGGAGGACGAGATCGCGGCGGTCGGATCGTCGATCGGCGCCTCCTTCGGCGGCAAGCTGGGCGCCACGGGCACGAGCGGCCCGGGCTTGGCCCTCAAGTCGGAGGCGATCGGCTTCGCGGTCATGGTCGAGCTTCCCTTGGTCATCCTGAATGTCCAGCGCAGCGGCCCTTCGACCGGGATGCCTACGAAGACCGAGCAGGCGGACCTTCTTCAGGCTCTCTACGGCCGCCACGGAGAGTGCCCCGTGCCGGTCCTGGCGGCGGCGACTCCGGCGGACTGCTTCAACATGGTCCTCGAGGCCTTCCGCATCGCGGTCAAGTACATGACGCCGGTCATCGTCCTTTCGGACGGCTATCTCGCCAACGGCTCCGAGCCCTGGCGCATTCCCGAGATGGGGGAGCTCCCGCGCTTTGGCCGCCCGCTTCTTCCGTCCGTGGACCGTTTCAAGCCCTACGCCCGCGACTCCGAGACCTTGGCCCGGCCCTGGGTGGCTCCGGGGAACGCCGGCTACGAGCACCGCATCGGCGGGATCGAGAAGGCCGACGTCACCGGGAACGTCAGCTACGACCCCGACAATCACGAGCGGATGACGAGGCTGCGGGCGGCCAAGGTGGCCCAGGTCGTCCGGGAGATTCCCAAGTCCCAGGTTCAAGGCGCTTCATCGGGCAAGCTTCTGGCCGTCGGCTGGGGAAGCACCTACGGCGCCATCACCCAGGCCGTCCGGCGATGCCAGGCGAAAGGGCGCTCCGTATCGAGCCTGCATCTGCGCCATCTCAATCCTCTTCCGCCCGATCTGGGGGAGATCCTTGGCCGCTTTGATGAAGTCTTGGTCCCCGAGATCAACTTGGGCCAGCTTTTGAAGATGCTGCGCTCCCGATACCTTGTCGACGCGAAAGGCTTTAATTGCGTCCGCGGCCAGCCCCTGAAAGCGCTGGAGGTCGAGGAGGCGATTGAGGACATACTCAATCAAGGAGGTTCCCGTGGCTGATCCCGCCGTCCCGGCGAAGCCCGCCTTGACGCGCAAGGACTTCGTCTCGGACCAGATGGTGCGATGGTGCCCGGGTTGCGGCGATTACGCGATCCTCGCCACGGTCCAGAAGCTCCTTCCCTCGCTCGGGTTGTCCCGCGAAAACCACGTTTTCATCTCCGGGATCGGCTGCTCCTCGCGCTTTCCTTATTACATGAACACCTTCGGGATGCACTCGATCCATGGCCGGGCGCCGACCTTCGCGACGGGGCTCAAGGCGATGCGCCCGGAGCTCATGGTCTGGGTCGTGACAGGGGACGGCGACGGGCTCTCGATCGGCGGCAACCATCTTATCCATGCCTTGCGCCGCAATGTCGACCTGAAGATTCTCCTGTTCAACAACAAGATCTATGGTCTCACCAAGGGCCAGACGTCGCCGACCTCCGAGGTCGGCAAGAAGACGAAGTCGACGCCCTACGGTTCGGTGGACTACCCGATCAACCCGCTGAGCCTCGCTCTCGCGGCGGAGGCGACCTTCGTCGCGCGAGCGATCGACACGGATCTCGCCTCCCTCGCGAACGTGCTCGAACGCGCCGCGCGGCACAAGGGTTCGGCCTTCGTGGAAATCCTCCAGAATTGCATCGTCTTCAACGACGGCACCTGGTCGGACGCCTCGGACAAAGCCACCCGGGAGGAGCACAATCTTTTCCTTGAGCACGGCAAGCCCATGATTTTCGGCAAGGAAAAGAACAAGGGCCTCAGGCTCAAAGGCCTCGACCCCGAGGTCGTGGAGTTCCCGGCGGGCAAGCCCCCTTCGGATCTCCTCGTCCATGACGAGAAAGCCCGTTCGACGGCCCTGGCGCATCTCCTCGCGAACATCGGCCGCCCCGTCTTTCCTCTTCCCCAGGGCGTCTTCCGTTCCGTTGAGCGCCCGACGCTTGAGAATTTGATCGAAGGGCAGGTCGTCTCGGCCCGCAAGGATCAGCCCGCCGACCTGGCGGCGCTCCTGCGGGGTCCCGAGAGCGAGACCTGGGTGGTCTCGTGAAGAGGGGCACGGAATGCCCCGACTGCGGGCACGAGAACATCCTCGGCACGGACGAGTGCGACTCCTGCGGGGCGCCCTTGGTGCGCGTCGAGGAGCTTAAGCCCAAAAGCGGCATCGAAAAAAGGATTCTCTCGGGCTTGGTGGGCGACATCACGCACCGCCACGCCGTGACGCTGGGGCCCGACGATTCGGCCTTGGCCGCGATCGAGCGCATGCGCCACCACAAGATCGGCTGCGTGTTCGTCGAGAAGGACGGCGAGTATCTCGGGATCGTT
>JAJYFI010000024.1 GCA_021790955.1 bacterium
TCGACGGCTCAAGCCTCTCGCCTCGCAGAAGCTCACCCGATGGGCGACGCTTGTCGTCTTCGCCGTGGCGGCCACCGCCCTGTCCCTCACCTTCGCGAGCTTCTTTAAGCTCGCGATCAGCAAGGCTCCCGATCTCATCGACCGCGTCCTCCCCAAAATCAACGATTTCGCCTCGGCCCACGGCATCTCAATCCCAATCGGAACGGCGGACGACATCACGCCTGCCGTTCTCGACGCCTTGAAGGCCCACGCGGGCGCCCTGACGCAGGCGGGAAGCATTCTGACCAAGGACTTTCTAAGGATCTTGGTATCCGTCATCGTCGCGGTGCTCTGCTTTTTAAGCCCCGGGCTGCCTCGAAGCGCCCAGAGCCTCGCCGACGCCCTCGCGATCGAGCTCGACGCCCGCGTCGGGGCCTTCATGAAAAGCTTCGAGCTGGTGATGGGCGCCCAGTTTCTCGTGTCCGCGATCAATACCGTCCTGATAGCCGTTTTCGCCTTCGCGGCAGGACTCCACAGCCCCCAGTTCGTGATCTTGGCGACCTTCGTCCTAGGGGTCATCCCCGTCGCGGGTCTCATCGCCGCCAACATCATCGTGCTCGCCGCGTCGCTCGCGGTCTCCCTCAAGACCCTTGTCGCGGCCGGAATTTTTCTTTTCATCATCCACCACTTCATCTATCTGCTCACCGGCCGCCTCATCGGCGTCCGCATGAGGCTGCCGATGTGGCAGGTGGTGCTGGGCTTGCTTGTCGGGGAAATGGTGATGGGAATCGCGGGGATGCTTCTGGCGCCCGCCGTTTTGCACTACATCAGGGAGGAGCTCGAAAGCTTCTCCGGCGGGCGAGCCAGCTCCAACTAGCCGCCCTCCCCCGTCCCGAAAGCCGGGTCATTGGATGGCGCGGCCGCCAAGCGCCGGCGCAGCTCCGGCTCGATGTCGATTCCCGCCGTCTCTCGCGCAAGCTCCACCGCCCGGGCGGCGTTTTTCAAGTTGAGCACGGCCTCGATGCCGCCGATGTCCGTGAAAAACCAGGCGCAGCTCGTCATCGCCGCCAGGGCGTGCCTCTCCATTTCTAGAAGAGCGCGCGCCTGGGCGCGATGGGCCTGTCCGCGGACTTTGAGATGCCTCGACAAAAGAAGGCTCCATTCATGGCGTGAAGGATCGGCCAGGGCCTCCCCGTAGTCTTCCCGCGCCGCCCAAGGGTCTCGAAACACCTCCCGGCCCGCTTCGATGAAAATCGAGCCGATTTCCGTGTTCAGCCAACGCATCGCGTCAAAAAAAGGCCTCTTCCAGGCCTGGCTCTTGCCCTCGGAACCGCAGCCACAGGCGTCCCGCCATCGCCGCGTCCCGTGCGCGCAACTCCACGAGACGCCCAGATTCTCGGAGCCGGCCTTAAGGCGGGCCCGCCGCCGCGGCGGGTTGGCCGCCAAAAAGGAGGCGAAATTCGTGACGCTGACTCCATGTTTGGGAAGTTCCTCCAGGAAAAGATAGGCAAGGCCCATATCGGCGAATTTTTGGTGGTGGCCAAAGGTCTCTCCATCCGTCGCGACGCACAGCAGGCGTGGGGCTCCCCCCGCCTGCCCGAGCGAGGCCGCAATCGACTCGGCGCAGCTCTCCGCGTTCGAGAGCAGCCGCTCGAAGGAAATTCTCCTCGAAAGATCCGCGTCGGAGAAAAAAAGGGCCAAGCTCTGGCTCCCATCCGACCAGGCAAACGGCTCGAGAGGGGCGCTCCCGACATCTGGAAACGCCTTCCAGTCCTCGGAGCCGAGCGGCGCCGCCGCGTCAAGCTGGGTCGAGGTCAGGACGACGAATTTGATGCCGACGGAGGCGACGTCGTGCAGAGTCGGATCGTCGGCCCCCATCTCGGGGAGCCATAGGCCCTCCGGCCCCCTGCCGAAGCGCCGGCGAAAGTCGGCCAATCCCCAACGCAGCTCGGTCATCCGGTCCCTGCGGCTTAGCAACGGAAGAATGCTGTGGTGGTAGGGATGGCCTAAGGCATTGCCGTGGCCCAGGCGGAGCGCGCTTTCGCGGAAGGCGGCGACGATTCTCCGGTATTCATCGGGGTGCTTTTTCGCATACCAGCGTGTCAACGTCGGCCCGAAGTCGAAGTTTAAGGACTGGTAATTGTTGACGATGCGAAGAATCTCGTTGCCGCGCCCCGCCACGCGGGCGCGGCCGTTGGGGATGTAGCATTCCCGCGCGATGCGCTCGTTCCAATCATGGTCCGGGGCCGCCGAGGGATCCGGCGGAAGTTCTCCTGTCCAAGGGTCCTCCCGTGGAGGCTGGTAGAAATGGCCTTGGATCGCGACGAATCGAGAACTCTTTTTCATGGGGTCTGTGAAGATAGCGTATAATTTTCTCATGCCCGGGATGCGGATGTTCACCATGCTCCTTCTCGGCTTTCAAGGCGCCGTCGCGGCCCCCCTTCCCCCCTCCAAGCCCTATGGCGCGATGAGCGAGGCGGCCATGTCCCGCAGCCTCGCCGCCGTCCGCAAGGCGCCGCTTCGCCGCCGGGTTGAGATCATCAGCGCCGGCTTTCTTGGCACCCCCTACAAGCTTCATCCCCTCGGCGAAGGCCCCGGGGCCCGATTCGACCGCGCTCCCCTTCGCGACTTCGGGGCCGTCGACTGCACCACCTTCGTCGAGCAGACCATGGCCCTTGCGATCGCGCCGCGGCTTCCAGCCGCCCTGAAAATCCTGCGACAAATCCGCTATCGCAACGGAAAAGCCCATTATGCCGCGCGCAATCATTTTCCCGAAGCGGACTGGATCCCCAACAACATCCGAGCGGGGTTTTTGATCGACGTGACAGCGACGGTAGCGGGAGCTGGCACGAAAACGGCCCCCAAGCTCATCTCCAAAAGACGCTGGTACGCGGAAAAAACAGAGCAAGACCTTCATGGCTTTGAGAAAGCTCCCCCCGCCGACCTGGAGGCGAAACTGGCCGCCCTGAAAGCCCTGGGCCGGGGCCTCCCCGACGAGGCGGTGCGCCTTTCCTACCTTCCCACGGACCGCTTCGCCTCCCTGGAATCCCGCATCCCAAGCGGGACGATCGCGAGCCTCGTCCGAGAGGACGCTCCCGGAGCGCCGACCCTCATCACGCATCAAGGCTTTCTCATCCGCAAGGATGGCCGCCTCTATTTCCGCCACGCCTCGGAGAGGCTGGGTCGGGTTGTCGACGAACCGGCCGCCGCCTATTTCGTCCGATATGCCCGTTCCCGCCGCAAGCTGCTGGGGATCAACTTGCTCGAAGTCGCGGGAGGCCCTTCGCTGCGGCTTTCGAGCGACACCGTCCATCCGTGAGCGGCGCCGTCGGCGGAGCTTTTCGCTCCTTTGCTCATCGCAACTACAGGCTCTATTTTTTCGGCCAACTCGTCTCTTTCGTCGGAACGTGGACGCAGATGACCGCCCAGCGCTGGCTCGTCTTCCGCTTGAGCCGCTCCGTCTTCCTGCTGGGTCTCATCGCTTTCGCGGACCAGATTCCGATATTTCTTCTGGGCCTTTTTGGAGGCATGATCGCCGACCGCTTCAAGCGCCGCGATGTTCTCCTCATCACCCAGAGCCTGGCGGCCTTCCAAGCCTTCCTCCTCGCTTTTCTCGCGTTCTCCGGGACGGTCCGCATCTGGCAGATATTCGCCTTGGCCTCCTTCCTCGGCGCCATCACCGCTTTCGACATGCCGACGACCCAGGCCTTCGTGGTCGAGATGGTGGGTCCGGCGGATTTGGGAAACGCCATCGCCCTCAACTCCTCCCTGGGCAACCTCGCCCGCACGATCGGTCCCGCCATCGCGGGGCTCATGCTCGCGGCCTACGGCGAATGGAGCTGTTTTCTCCTCAACGGCGCGAGTTTTCTCGCCGTCCTTGTTGCCCTCGCCATGATGCGGCTTGAGCCCCGGGGCGTTCCCCGGCGCCAGACCAGCTACGCTCGATTCCTGGGAGAAGGACTCTCGTACGTGCGCGCGCGGCCCGTCATGGTCGCGGTCCTGGCGCTTTTCGGGCTCGCCTGCATGGCGCCTTTCTCGACCTTGATGCCGGCGTTCGCCGAGGACATCCTGGGCGTCGGGGCCCGCGGACTTGGCCTTATGATGGCCGCCTCCGGCCTCGGGGCCGCCGCGGGGGCGGTCATGCTCGCGGCAAGGAGATCGGACTCGGGACTCAGCCGCGAGATCGCCCTAGGAGTCATCGTCTATGGCCTCTCCATCGTCATCTTCGCGAACTCGCAGAACTTCCCCCTGAGCCTCGCCGCTTGCGCGGGCGCCGGCTGGGGGCTTCTTTGGGCTTACGCCTGCAGCAACACCCTGCTTCAAACGCTCACGCCGGATATCCTGCGCGGCCGCGTGATGAGCCTTTTCGCCATAACCTTCATGGGCACCTCTCCCCTGGGCAGCCTTCTTGCGGGCTTCGGCGCCCAGCGATTCGGAGCCCCCGCGACCGTCGGTCTGGGGGGCCTCCTGTGCCTCGCCGCCGCCGCCGTCTACCTCGCGGTTCCGGTCGCCCGGACCGAAGCGACTCCGGAGATCGCGCTGCTGACGGCTTCCGAAGCGACCCCCAGCGAAAGCTGATCCTCCCTGGACGCGGCCGATTTGTTGCTCGGCTTTTTCGTTGCTTGCGAATATCTTGAAAAAAGGGCCGCGGGGCCATGAAAGGAATCCTGCTCCTGGCATTCAAGCTTCTCGTCAACGACAAGGCCAAGTTTTCGGCTTTGATCGTCGGGATCACCTTCGCCGTTTTCCTCATGGTCCAGATGACCTCGATGTTTGCCGGGGTTCTCAGCCGCTCCTCCGCCACCGTTCTCAACATCGGCGCCTCCATGTGGGTGATGGATCCGTCGGTCCAAACGATCGCGAACTCGGTCGGCATGCCCGACTACGTTCTCGACTACGTGAGGAGCGTGCCAGGGGTCAGGTTCGCGGTCCCCCTCTATTACGGCGCCGCGCTTCTCAAGCTGCCAAGCGGGCTTTATCAGACGGCAACGGTGCTCGGGCTTGACGACACGACGCTCTTTGGCCGCCCCGCCCTGATCAAGGGGCGGATCGAGGACATCTACGCCGAGAACTCCTTTATCGCCGTCCATGATCCGGAGTTCCCCAAGCTCGAAAATCCGACCCTCGGAACGCGCTTCGAACTCAACGACCACCGGGCGATCATCACCGGCATCGCGAAAGTCGCGAGCCCAGGGCTTTTCGGCGTGCCCACTTTGTATACGACGTACGAGCGCGCCCTCCAGTACGTCCCCAACCCCCGATTCACCATCTCCTACATCCTTGTCGAGCCCAAAAGCAGCGCCTCCATTCTCGCGATCAAGAAGGCCGTCGCTCGGCTCGGCTATAGGGCCATGACGGCCGACGAATTCATCCAGATGATCTCGGATTTCTACAAGTACCAGACAGGAATCGGCATCAACATTTTCGTCATGACGATCATGAGCTTTATCGTGGGGCTTTCGATCTCGGGACAGACCTTCTACACCTTCATCCTCGAAAACATGGAGAAGTTCGGGGCCCTCAAGGCCATTGGCGCCACGAACCGGCAATTGGTCGCGATGATCCTCTTCCAATCCGGCTTCACCTCCCTGACGGGATACGGCCTAGGCGTCGGACTTTGCTCCCTCATCATCGGGATCGCAAAGCTCCGCCTGCCGGATTACGCCTCGAAGATCACCTATTTCAATTTGTCCCTGGCCTTCCTCATGGCTCTCGTTATCGCGGCCATCTCGAGCTATGTCGGCGTGCGCCGCGTCCTGCGCATCGAGCCGTTCGACATCTTCCGAGGCTGAAATGACGGCGGCAATTAAGGCCACGGGCGTCGTTAAGTCCTTTGGCGAGGGGGCGGCGACAGTCACGGCGCTCAAGTCGGTGAATTTCGAAGCCGCCTTCGGAGAAATGCCGTACATCGTCGGCCCCTCGGGAAGCGGCAAGACGACCCTTCTCAGCGTGCTCTCGGGAATCCTCCGGCCCAACGCCGGCTCGGTCGTGGTCGACGGCGTCGATATTTGGAAGCTCGACGTCGACTCCCTCGCCTCCTTTCGCCTTCATAAAATCGGCTTCGTCTTCCAGGATTATCATCTTTTTCCTCGCCTCACCACCGCCGAAAATGCCGCCATTCCCCTCATCATCAAAGGCCGAGACTGGGAAAGTTCCGTGCGGGAGGCGGCCAATTATCTCGACATCGTCGGCCTCAAGGAACGAGCCGAACTCCCGCCGGTCAAACTCAGCGGCGGGGAGCAGCAGCGAGTCGCGATCGCCCGGGCGATCGCCGGAAGGCCCGACATCCTCATCATGGACGAGCCCACGGCGTCCCTCGACGGCGAGACAGGGCGCAACATCCTGGGCTTCGTCAAGCGCAACATCCTCAACGAGAGGCGCTGCATCGTCGTCGTGACCCACGACAGCCGCATCTACGAGTACGCCAGCCGCATCATCATCATGGAAGACGGCCGCCTCAAGGGAGAAACGCCGGTCCCCCCCGCGAATGAAAAATAGGATTCTGTTCGGCCTTGCCGCCCTTGGGCTTCTGGCCGGCCTTATCGCGGCGCATTACATGGGGGAGAAGTCGCCCCCGCTGCCTCCCGCTTTCAAACCCGCGGAGAACCCGTACCCCGCCGGCATCTACGCGGAGGGGATCATCGAAAGCCGCCAGCCGAGCGCCTCGGACATCCCGCTTTTTCCCGAAGTCTCGGCCACGGTCATTCGTATCCTGGTTTCCGAGGGCGAAAGCGTCGCCAAAGGCGCGCCCCTCATCCAGCTCGATGATTCCGTGCCAAAGGCCCAGATGGACGCCAGCCGCGCCCTCTGGCAAAGCGCCGCCGAAACCCTGGCAAAAGACCGATCCGCCTACGCTATCGACCGCGGCGCCGTCAGCCGCGACGCCCTCGACACCGCGCGCCACGCCGCTGAAACGGCGTGGGGCAACTTTCAGGCTGCCGCGGCCCTCGAAGACAAGTACACCTTGCGCGTCCCTTCTTCGGGCGTCGTCCTCGCCGTCAACGTGACGACGAGATCCTACGTCTCCAGCCAGGGGGTCTACAATCCCTATACCCAGGGCTATGATCCCGCCGTCCTTCTCGGCTCCTCGGTAGAAGGTCTCCAGGTCCGTTGCTACGTCGACGAGATCTTAATCCCCAGGCTGCCGCCGCCCGACCGGATCAAGGCGCAGATGGCGATCCGCGGAACCGACGTACGCGTTCCCCTCTCTTATCAGCGGATCCAACCTTATGTTTCGCCCAAAATCGAGCTGACCGACGAGCGCCAGGAGCGCGTGGACGTGCGCGTTTTGCCGGTGATCTTCAGCTTTCCGAGGCCCGCCAAGGTGAGAGTCTTCGCGGGGGAGTTGGTCGATGTTTATATCGGCGAGTAGGCCGCCCCTGCGAGCGGCGGCAGTTCTCGCGGCGGCCGTGGCAAACTTCGGCTGCGACTTGGCGCCCTCTTACGCGCCTCCGTCTGTGCCCACCCCGCCGGCCTACAAGGAGTCGGCCGCTGACGGCGTTTTTTGGAAAAAAGCGCGGCCTTCCGGCGAGCAAAGCCGGGGCCCATGGTGGCTGATGTTTGGAGACCCGGAGCTCAGCGCCTATGAGGAGAAGCTCTCCAGCGCGAACCTCGACATCCAAGCGGCGGTCGCGGGTTTTTTTGTCGCGCGCTCTCTCGTCAAGCAGGCGCGCGCCCAATATTACCCGGCTCTTTCCTTGGCCCCCTCCGTCACCCGCAGCTACCTTGGAGCCACCCCATTCGGTTTCTTCGTCAACAGCACGTTCGACATGTATTCCCTTCCTTTCGACGCGACGTGGACCCCCGATTTTTGGGGAAAAACCAGGAATGCCGTGAAAGCGAATGTTTCCGCCGCCCAGGCGAGCGCCGCCAACGTGCAAAACATCAGGCTGACCATGCAGGGAGACCTCGCCGTCGACTACTTCCAGCTGCGCGGCCAGGACGCCTTGATCGCCCTGCTAGACCAAGCGGCGAGGGCCCAACTCGACCTCCTTCGCCTCAACCGCGCCCTGGGCCGGGCGGGACTTGTCTCGGGCCAGGCCGTGGCGCAGGCGGACTCCGCCTATAGGACGGCGAAAGCCCAATGGGAGAACGCGGGGATTCTTCGCGCCCAATACGAGCATGCGATCGCCGTCCTCCTGGGGCGGCCTCCCTCGAGCTTCTCGATTTCGGTCCAGCCGTTCCGGATGCCGACGATCCGCGTCCCCCCCGCCTTGCCCTCCGACCTGCTCGAGCGCCGCCCGGATATCGCCGCGGCCGAGCGCGCGGTTGCCCAAGCCAATGCCCAGATCGGCGTCGCGCGGGCGGCGTACTTCCCGAGCTTCTCGTTGACGGGTTCGGGCGGCTATCTCGCCTTCGTTTTGCAGCATTGGGTCGACTGGCCCGACCGCATGTGGGCCCTCGGGGCCGGTTTCGCCGAGACGCTCTTTGACGCAGGCCTGCGAAAAGCGACGGTCCGGCAGTTCCGGCGTTCCTACCTCCAGGCAGTCGCCAATTACCGCAAGACCGTTCTCGCCGCCTTCCAGCAGGTCGAAGATGACATGGCCTCCCTGCGCATCTCCACGTCCGACATCCGCCGCCAAAAGGCCGCTGTCCGCGCCGGGAAGACGAACCTCGCCGAAGAGGTCGCCCGCTATCGCGCCGGGATCGACCCCCGGCTCAACGTCGCGACGGCGCGGCTCTCCCTCCTAGCCCTTGAGCAGGCGGAGCTCAACTACGAGACCCAATACGCCGCCGCCGGAGTCCAGCTCGTGGAGGCCCTGGGAGGAGGCTGGAACCGCTCCGACATTTTACGGCCTTCGCCGGAGCGCCAACGCGCCGAGGCCGGCGGCCAGAAGCCAGCCGGCCCCTGAAAGCCCCGCGGCGGCGCTGAAATAGGGCGGGAGGTAGCGGAACTCGACGCGCGATCTCCCGGCCGGAACGGCCACCGCGCGCAGGATTCCTGAAGACGGCGTGATGGCCGTCGCAGAGCCGTTGACCGCCGCCCGCCACCCTGGGGCGTCGACATCGGCCAGGACGAGCCGGGCCGGCGAACGGGCGAATGCCTCGATAAGCACACGGTTCGGCTCATAGGCCGCGATGCGCGCCGTTCCCGCGGATCCCTCGATCCGAGCCCTGGGAAGCGCGTTCTTGTTTTCATAAAGGCGTAGGGGGCCCCAGGCCTTCGCGAGGACAAATTTGTCCTTTGGAAGCCCCCAAAACGTCAGCACATAGCGCACGCCGAGAAGGTCGAGCCAGCGGGAGCGCGGATCGGCGTCGATCTGAGACAGCACGCGGTCATAGGAGGAGAAGCGCATCACCTCAAAGCCGTCCGCGTCGTCGAGGCCTTCGGCCGCGGCAAGATTGGGAAGAAGCGAGTCCCGAAAGCCGAGCCACGCCGCCAGCCGGCTCTTTGCGCCGCGGCCGAGCATGCTGCGCGTCCTCGGCGTCATCATGACGCGCCCAAAGCCGCCGCGGCTCTTGATAAAGGCCGCGACCGGCGATCGATACGCATAGAGCGAGGCGTCGATCGTCCCCACCGCCCGCGACGCGAAAAGGGCATATTCGGCGAATATGGCCAGGCCCACGAGCAGGGCCCCCCGCCGGGACACGGCGCCTCGCCCCAGGAGGCTCTCCAGGCCCTCGCCGCCAAGCCGCGCGACGCCCAAGCAGGCAAGGCAGAGCGCCTGGGCGGGAAAACGGAAGAACCTCAACGGCGGAAAAAGACCATAAAGAACGCGGTAGCCCGGCAAATGCCGGCCCAAGGCGAAGGCGAAGCCGAGAGCCGTCAGGAGGGCCGGGCCGCGCCATCGCCGTCGGTCGCCGCCCAGAGCCGCGATCGCGAGAGCCAGCGTCAGCCACCCGAAATAAAAACCGACGACCGAGGGATCGCCTTCGGGAGCCAGGATTCGCGGCCAGAGCGGAACCGCCAGCATGCTCAAGGCGTCGCGGGGAGACAACGAATAGCTCGTCGCCCAATCGTAGCCTAACCCCGCCGCCATGGGGGAGGCCCTCGCCAGCTGGGCCGCAGGAACCCATAGAACGGCGCTCAGGATAGCCGCCGCCCCCGCGGCGAGCGCGCCGAGGCCGGCTTGCCTTCCGAGAGACCGGGGCGCCGAGCCCGGAGCGATCTCCGCGGCCCAGAGCACGCCGGCCGCCAGCGCCGTGTAGAGGACGAATTGGGGATGTCCCGCCAGGACCTCGAGCGCCAAGGCGGCGCCCGCCGCGACGGCGTATCTCCAGGAATCCTTCCTCAGCGCGCGGCCAAGCATCATGAGCACGAGGGGCATCCAAGCGTAGGAGTTGAAGTTGCTGGGCGCGGCCGAATGGAGAACCGCGTAGCCGTTGAAGGAGAAGACGACGCCGGCGAGGATCGCGGCCGGAAGCGAGAGTCCCGTGTCGGCGGCGAGCCCCGCCATGGACGCCGCGGCCAGAAAGGAGTGCGCCATCTGAGAGCAGGACAGCGCCGCCGGAAAGGGGAGCCAGGCGTAGAGAAGAGTCGCGGGATAGAGGACAGCCGACTGCATGTTGGCCAGAAACGGGACCCCGCCGTAAATGTGCGGATTCCAAAAGGGGATCCGCAGGGCGCGGAAGCTGTCGCGAATCAGGCAGGAGTTCGGGTAAAAAACGCGAAGAAGAAGATCTGAAAAGAGGGAGCGGCTGCCGCCGAGATACGGCGACCAAAACGCCACGGAGAGCGCCGCAGCTCCCAGAACGAGCCGAAACGATTTGTTGGCCAGAATTTAAAGTTTACTACATCCGCGGCGGGCCCCCGGA
>JAJYFI010000025.1 GCA_021790955.1 bacterium
ATGGCGGTACCCAACGGCTTTCCCTCCTCATCCAGGGTCCTGCCCGGATTGAATGTGGGCCTTGGCAAGGACGACACGCTGTTCGCGAAGGCCGACGGGGTCGTGACCTTCGGCTGGGCCTACAAGGACAAAAAGCGCGTCAGCGTCGTTCCCGTCAAAGCCTGACGTTTTCAGCGACAGAGGACTGTTGCCTTCTGTTGCCCCTTAAATAATGGACTTCGTCGATCGCGTGCGCCTTTTTTTGTCCGGAGGCAACGGCGGCGCCGGCTGCATGTCCTTCAGGCGGGAGAAATACATCCCCTTCGGCGGCCCGGACGGCGGCGACGGAGGCAAGGGCGGCGACGTCATCTTGGAGGCGAGCTCCAGCCTCTCCACGTTCCTCGATTTGGCGCGAAGGCCGCACCGCAAGGGCGAGGATGGCGGCAACGGCAAGGGCTCCGACAAGACCGGAGAGTCCGGCGCGGATTGCGTGGTCCGCGTCCCACTGGGCACCGTGGTCTATAAGGACGGGCTTTGCCAGGCCGACCTGTGCGAGGAAGGCCAGCGGTTTCTCGCCGCCAAGGGCGGCCGGGGCGGCCGCGGGAATCTTTCCTTCAAAAGCCGGCGCAACACGGCGCCCCGGATCGCCGAAAAAGGAGAGCCGGGGGAAAAGACGGCCGCCAATCTCGAGCTCAAGCTCCTGGCCGACGTGGGCTTGGTGGGATTGCCCAACGCGGGCAAGTCGAGCCTGCTCGCCCGAGTCTCGAAGGCGCGGCCGAAGATCGCCGACTATCCCTTCACGACGCTCCAGCCGCATTTGGGGGTCGTCTCTCATAAGGAGGAAAGCTTCGTCGCCGCAGACATCCCGGGCTTGATCGAGGGGGCCCACGAGGGCACCGGGCTTGGGGACGGCTTTCTGCGGCATATCGAGCGGACTCGCCTCCTTTGCCATTTGATCGATCCTCTGGGCTTTGGCGGGATGTCGCCGCGCGAAGGCATCCGGCTCATCGAGGCCGAACTCGCGGCCTTCAGCCCGCAGCTCGCCCGCAAGCCCAAAATCCTCGTTGTCAACAAGATGGACCTGCCGGAGGGGCCGGCGATGCTGAAAGCCTTGAAGCGGCTCTACCGTCGACGACGGGTCTTCGGCGTCTCGGCCGCGACCGGCGAGGGGATCGCGGCGTTGCTGGATGCGGCGCTGGCCGACTTGTCCGATCTGCCCAAACCGGGGCCGTTCCGCGCCGTATCGGCCCTCGCGCCGGGAGCCGTGCGCGTCGAGCAGGGATTCACCGTCGCGAGGCAGAAGGACGGCCGCATCGCCCTCAAGGGGAGTTTCGTCGAGAAGATGGCGGCGATGCTGAGGCCCGAGCTCCCGGAGGCCCTCTCCCGGTTCCAGAACACGCTGAGGAAGATCGGCGTGGACAAGGCCCTTCGGCGCCTGGGCGCGGAAGAGGGCGACGTCGTCTGCTGCGGGACGGTGGAGTTCGAGTGGCATGATGAACGGCCCGTGGCCGCCCGATGAACACCCTTTCCGCCTACGAGGCCCGCGTCGCCGACCCCTCCGACGTTGAAGGCGCCTACGCCTTTTGCGAGAGCTTGGTCCGTTCGCACTACGAGAACTTCCCCGTCGCCTCCCGCCTCCTTTTTGGACGCGCCCGCCGCGCGATCGCCGCGCTCTACGGTTTCGCCCGGCTCTCGGATGATTTCGCGGACGAGCCTGAATATGAGGGGGTGCGCCTGGAGCGCCTGGAGGAGTGGCGCCGGGAGCTTGCCGCCGTGCGCGAAGACGGCGTTCCGGGGCATCCGGTCTTCGTCGCGCTGCGCGACGCGGTAAAGAAGTTCGCGCTTCCTCTGGAGCCTTTCGAGGATCTCCTGAGCGCGTTCACCCAGGACGTGACCAAAAAGCGCTATGAGAGCTTCGCGGAGGTGCTCGACTACTGCCGGCGCTCCGCGAACCCCGTGGGCCGCATCGTCCTGATGGTGCACGGCTACCGCGATCCGGAGCTGTTGAGGATGTCGGACGCCATTTGCACGGGACTTCAGCTCGCCAATTTCTGGCAGGACATGTCCGTCGACCTGAAAAAGGACCGCATCTACGTGCCTCGCGAGGATTTCGAGCGCTTCGGTTATTCCGAGGGGGACATGTTCCGGGGAGCGGCGAACGAGGCCCTCCGGGCGCTCACGGCCTTCGAAGTCGCCCGCGCGCGGCGCCTCTTCGCGCAGGGGCGCGCCCTGCCGTCGAAACTACGCTGGCCGCTTTCTTGGGAAATCGCCCTCACCGTGCGCGGGGGGCTTGCGATCCTCGATAAGATCGAGGCCCAGGGATTCATCACCTTGGGCCGGCGTCCCGCTCTGGGAAAGCTTGACTGGCTGCGGGCGCTGTTGAGGCATGGGGTCGGGCCTTGACCCCTTTTGCGGCCGACGGCCGCGGGACGGAACGGGGATCCAACTTTTTCCTGGGCTTCCTTTTCCTGCCGCGCCGCAAGCGCGAGGCCTTGTCCGCCGTTTACGCCTTCTGCCGCGCCGTGGACGACATCTCTGATTCCGGGGCCCTCTCCCGCGAGGAGGCCGAGAAGGCCTTCGAGGGCTGGCGGCGGGAGATCGGGCTTCTCATGGAGGGGAAGCCGGAGACGCCTCTGGGGCGCAGGCTTTTGGGCCCGCTCCGGGAATTCAATCTTCCGCGCGAGCCCTTCTTGGAGGTCATCCGCGGCTGCGCGATGGATCTGGGTCCCGCCCGGTTCAAGGATTTCGCCGAGCTCGATTTTTACATGGACGGCGTGGCGGGCGCCGTGGGGGGGCTCGGCATGCGCATCTTCGGGTGCGACCACACGCCGGAGGAGCGCCAAAAGGAGTTCGCGGCCCTTTTCGGCCGGGCCTTCCAGCTCACCAACATTATCCGCGACGTGGGAGCCGATCTCGATATGGGCCGCGTTTATATTCCCGAATCCGAAATGCGGGAAGCCGGCTACACGCCCGAAGACCTAAAACGGCGCGAGCATTCCCAAGCCTTCGACCGGCTCATGAACGCCCTCTACGACCGCGCCAGGCTTTCCTACCGTCGTGCGCGCTCTCTCATCGACTTCCGGGACAGGCCCCGTCTGTTCTCGGCTGAGATCATGGCCCACGTCTACGAGGCGACGCTCGAGAAGATTCGCCGCGAGGGTTTTCCCGTGCTCTTTGAGCGCGTGAGGCTCGCGAAGCTCGAGAAGGCCCGCGCCGTGGTTCGCGCCTGGCTTTACTGTCATGGGCTCTGACTCGGCCGACGTCCTGATCCTGGGCGGCGGCTTCGCCGGGCTTGCGGCGGGGGTGGGCTTGTCGCGGCGAGGGGCCCGGGTCGTCCTTCTTGAAAAGAAGCCGCATCTGGGGGGCCGGGCCTTCTCCTTCCGCGAGACGGGCTACGAGGGGCCCATCGACAACGGGCAGCATCTCTTCCTCGCCTGCTACCGCGAGACGAGAAAGTTCTTGCGGTCGATCGGGACGGAGGACCGTCTTGAGATCGCGGACGGGATGGGCCTCGATTTTGCCGACAGCTCGGGGGCTCGCGACCGACTGCGTTCGCCGACGGGCCTGCCGCCCTTGGCGGGGCTGGGATTGGGGGTTGCGGCCCTGTCGGGACTTTCGCTGCGGGATAAATGGGGATTGGCGAGGTTTTTCCGGCGGGCCTCCCGGGCGGCCCGCAACGGGGGCTTCGCCCCGGACCTCGACGCCATGACGGTCTCGGAGTGGCTTCTCAAGGAGGGAGTCACGCCTCGCGGAAGGGATCGGCTGTTGGATCCTATTTCCCTCGCGGCCTTAAACGAAAAATCCGAGGTCGCGTCCGCGACGGGGCTCGCGCAGGTCCTCGCGAAGGCCTTCTTCGAGCCCGGGGCCGATCCTCGCATCGCCGTCGCGAGGGTGGGCTTGAGCGATCTCTACGCCGATGCGGCGGAGCGCGCGATCGCGAGCGGGGGGGGAACCGTCGTCCGCTCGGAGCGCGCGACGGCCGTCGAGGAGGGTCCGGAGGGCCGCATCGTGGGCGTCAAGACCGCCGGCGGCGCGATGCTGAAGGCGCGGACGATCCTTTCCTGTCTGGCCCCTTGGGATCTCGCGAAGCTGGATCTTCCGCGCTCGCTGCGGGGCGCTTGGCGGGATCTGAGGCCGGCGCCGATCGTGAGCGTCTGCTTGTGGCTTGACCGGCCCCTTTTGCGCGAGGACGAGAAATTGATCGGCTTGCTGGGAACCGAGATCCAATGGGTGTTCAATAAGAGCGCCATCCTGAGCGGGAACGGCGGCATGCGCGGCGCCGGACAATATCTCTCGATCGTGATCAGCGGCGCCCACCGGGAGCTCGCATGGCAGCCCAAGGCTTTGATCGACGTCGCGTGCCGGGATCTCGCCCGCTGCTTCCCGGCTTTCCGACGGGAATGGGTGAAAAACGCCAAGGTGGTCAAGGAGCCTTTCGCGACGCTCTCGGGGGCTCCGGGGGCGGAGGCCCTGCGACCCCGGCCCGGCGAAATGGCGCCGGGGTTTCGGATCGCGGGAGACTGGACGCGGACGGGTCTCCCAGCGACCATCGAGAGCGCGGTCCTGAGCGCCGCCATGGCCTGCGCGGGGATTTCTTGATGGGGCCCAACCTTGAGGGACTGACCGGCCAGGCGAGTCAAGGCCTCGCCGGCTTGACGGGCCTGTCAAGCCAGAGCTTGAGCCCTGGGAGCTTATTCGGCGGCCTTCTCTTCGGCCTTATCGGCACGGCGGCCTTCATGTACGCCAAAAAGGAAGGAGACGTGCGCGCGGGCGTCATCGGCGTCCTCCTCGGGATTTATCCGTGGTTTGTCTCCAGCCTCTGGCTTCTCTACGGCATTGGCATCCTCCTCGTCGCCGGGCTATTCGTCGGGCGAGATTGATGGGGATGCTGGAGCGAACGCGCCGCCCTCTACTCCTGACGATCGCTCTGTCGGCCTTCTACCTTCTGGGGATCGGCTGGGGGTTGCCCGGAGCCGAACGGGCGGATCGGGTCCTGGCTCCCGATCAGCGGCAAGAGTCGTTTTACCGCGCCTTGGAGGCCAACCGCGCCGCTCTTTACGCCCGCATCGGCCTCAATCCGATGGCCAACTACGGCCGCTGGGCGTCTTCCGGCGCCGATCCGCGCCGCGACCCTCAATACGCCTTCAGCGGCGGCTTCGTTCCGCCTGGGGCGATCAGGGCCTATCCGGCGGGGAGCAAGGTTCCTCCCATTTTGATGCACAGCTACAGCTCTTTTCTTTTGCGCTCGGTCGACGGCGACGAGCACGCCGTGATCAATTCCCTCAGCCGCTTCCATCCGCGCCGCCTCGATTTCAACCCCCACAGCTTCCAGTACGGCGGGCCTTACCTCTATCCCTTGGCGGGGTTTCTGGCCGCGGCCCATGCCGCCGGAGCGCTGCGGCTCGTTCCGGAGGCCCTTTATTATTACGCCCATCCGGGGGAACTCGCCAGGATTTACGTGGCCGGCCGGATCTTCAGCTTCCTTGGAGTCCTCGTCTGCCTATGGGCCATGGTCTTGATCGGACGGCGGTTGGGCGACGAGGCGGGCGGGCTCTGGGCGGCCCTTTTTTTCGGGTTGGCCCCCGGCGTCGTCGCCCTCGCCCATATCATGAAGCCCCACGCTTGGGCGGCGGCATGGGGCCTTTTATGCCTGCATGCCTGCTTGCGCTGCGCCGAATCCCCTGGGCGCGGGCGCATGGCCCTGGCGGCGGTCTTCGCCGGCGTCGCCGTCGGCACGGCGCGCTACAACTGGGTCCTGGCGTTCCCCTGCGCGATCGCGTTTTTCAAAGGCTCGGGGTCGAGCCCCCGCGATCCCAGGGCGTGGGCGCGCCTCCTCGGGTGGGGGGCCGTCGCGGGGGCGGTCTTTTTCGCGGCGAATCCTTACGCGATCCCCGATTGGGGCGACTTCGTGGCGGAGTCGAGAGGGTTCTCGCATTGGTACGCTCCGACCCCGCGGCCTTGGCTGTGGGCGGCGGGTTTCGCCGACGCTCTGATCAGCGGGCTCGGTCCCGTGCTGGGCCTTCTCGGCCTCGGCGGATTTTTCATGGCGGCTCGCGGCAGCCGGGAGGACAGGCTCCTCTTTTTTCTCGCTCTGCCCGTGCTGCTGCTCAAAGGCGTCATGTTCGCCACGCATCGCGCGGACCCCGGCAACTACCGGGCGTATCTGCTCGAGATGGGATTGGCGGCCCTTTGGGCGGTCCGATGGCTGAGAGAAGCGATTGCGGGAGCTTCCCGGCGCCGGGCGGCGCTGGCGGCGCTGGCGCTGCTGCTCGCGGGGGAGGCCGTCCTCTATGACGCCAATTTTCTCGCGGACCGCCCCGGCCGATCCAACGCCTTCGCCGCGGGCGATTGGGCGGCGAAAAACATCCCGCGCGCCGCCGGGCTGGGCTTCGCGACGATGCTGCCCCTGGTCGACCAATTCCCGCCCCTTCGCTTTTCGGAATACGAGCTCGTTTCCGTGACCAAGCCGCTGGCGGAGCTGGACGCCGGGGAGGCGAGCCGGCTGCCGCCGTATTTCATCTGCCGCGGGGGCGGCTGCCCCCCCGGTATCGCGCGGTACTACGAAGCTTTGAAAGCTTTCGATCGGGGACCCGCCCTTTGGCCCTCCTTCCGCGATCCCGTCACCGCCGCCAATTTCCCGATCGAAATCCTGCGGCGCAAATCATGAGCGCGGCCGTCGGAACGGCGCTCGGCGGCCGCCCCCGCGGCGGACGAAGTCAGAGGGGACGGTCGAGGCCGGTGAGCTTCTTGATCGCCGCGCGAAGCTCCTCGAAATTGATGGGCTTGGGAACGAGCAGGACCTTGGGATCGTTGATCTTTTCCAAGGTTTTCTTCGCCTCTTCCGGGTTGATGCCCGTGACGAAGATCACCGGCAGGCGCGGCGATAGCTGCCTCAGCTTTTTGTAGGCGTCGATCCCCGAGCCGAAGGCGGGCATCTGGATGTCGGTGATGACGAGCCCCAGCCGCAGAGCCTGAGCCTGAAGGACCTCCTGCCAGGCGTCCGACGCCGTCGTCACGTTGTAGCCCGCGTTTTCAAGGCGCGTCGCGAGCAGGTCGAGGACCAGGGGATCGTCGTCGACGACGAGGATATAGGCTTCCGGCTTCTCGGGCGTCGTCGCCGCCATGACGACAACTTAGCTTATAAGGACAACTCCCTCAAGAGCCGGTCCTGCATCTTGAACATGCGGCGGCGCTCGGGGGGGGCGTGGTCGTTATAGCCCAGAATGTGGAGGGCGCCGTGGAGGACGAGCGTCAGCGCTTCCTCCAGGACGGAGTGCCCCAGCTCTCGCGCCTGCCGGCGCGCCATAGAGGCCGAGACGACGATGTCCCCGGCTCCCTCCTCCTCCGTCTCGTAAGGGAAGGCGATGACGTCGGTGTCGTCATCGTGGCCAAGGAAGCGCTTGTTGAGATCAAGCATCCGGCGCCGATCCGCGAAGAGGACCGTCAAGCCGCCTCGCAGACGGCGCCCCTCGCCCTTAAAGGCCCTGCGGCAGGCGGCCCGGATGAGATCCGGCCTGCGGGCCGAGGGGGGGAGGCGCGAGAGCCCGATGACGCGGACCGCGTCCGCCCGATGCGCCCCTACTTTTTGGCTTCCCACTCCTGGTAGGCGCGGATGATCTTGCGCACGATGGGATGGCGCACGACGTCGGATTCCGTGAGGCGCTCGAAGGCGATGCCCTCGACCGACTTGAGGATCGCGATGACGGCTTCGAGGCCCGATCGGGCGTGCCCCGGCAGGTCGTGCTGGGTCTCGTCGCCCGTCACGACGACTTTCGACCCGGCCCCCATGCGCGTCAGGAACATCTTCATCTGCTCGGGCGTCGTGTTCTGGGCCTCGTCGAGGATGATGAAGGCGTCCTCGAAGGTGCGCCCGCGCATGTAGGCCAGGGGGACGATCTCGATCGTCTCGGTATCCCGCCAGAGCCGGAAGCGCTCGGGGCCCAGCATCCTGAAGAAGCAGTCGTAGACGGGCTTGAGATAAGGCCCCATCTTCTCGAGGAGATCCCCGGGGAGAAAGCCCAGCCGCTCCCCGGCCTCGACGACGGGGCGCGACAAGATGACGCGCTGGACCTGCCTGAGCTCGAGGGCCCTCAAGGCGCAGGCGACGGCGAGAAAGGTCTTGCCGGTCCCCGCCGGCCCGATCCCGAAGACAAGGTCGTGGTTGAGGATGGCGTCCACGTAGCGCTTCTGGTTCGCGGTCATCGGGCGGATGATCTTGCCCGCGGCGGTGCGGTAGATGCCGTTGGCGGGCAGATTCGGGGAATCAAGGTCCATGGGCTCCGGGACGTGCGCCTCCCGGTCGCGGACGGGCTCGGCGCCGCCGTCCTGGCGCTCCCCCTGCTCGCGCACGAGCCGCAGGCGCTCCTTGAGGCGGCGCATGGCCTTCATGACGCGAGTCTGTCCGCCGCGGATCTCGACCGCGAAGCCGCCTCCTTCCTTGTGTTGGCGCATGAGGATTTCGACGCCGAGCTCCCGCTCCAGGCGGCGAAGCCGGGAGTCGTTTTCTCCGGCGATCTCAAGCGCCTCCTCGGCGCTTTGAACGGCGAATTTTTTGACGGTCATAGCAGGTTCCTCAGCCTCCCCCGCGGTATGGCGACGAGCCCCGACGGGTCGACGAGATAGCGCGCGGCGTCCGCGGCCGGATCCTGGCCGATCTCCGAGTTTGGCGGGATGTCGTTGAAGCGGTCGATGACCGCCTTCCGGAGGCGGACCTTGGCGCCGATGTGGCAGAAATCCATGATCAGGGCGTCCTCCACGACGGCGCCGCGCTCGATCTTGATGCCGCGGCCGAGAATGGAGTTCTTCACCGTGGCGCCGTCGATGAGGCAGCCTTCGCCGATGATCGAGTTCTCGAGATGGCCTCCCAGCACCTTGGCCGGGGGCCCGTCATAGCGCCCGGAGTGGATCCGCCAGCGCTCGTTGTCGAGGTCCAGCTTCGGGGAAGGCCCGAGAAGGTCGAGGTTCGACTGGTAATAGCTTGCCAGACTGCCGACGTCTCGCCAGTAGGCCTTCTCCTCGCCCGGACGCAAGCCCGGCAGGACGTTTTCCGAGAAATCGTAGGCGTGGGCTTTGACGCGCGGGAAGATCTTGGGGATGACCTGGTGCCCGAAGTCGAGCTCGGGGTCCTGCCAGGAGGAATCCTCAAGGGCTTCGAGGAGGATTTCGGGGCGGAAGATGTAGTTTCCCATCGAGCCGTAAGCCTGGGTCGGGTGGCCCGGAGCGTGCTTGGGGTGCTTGGGCTTTTCCATGAACCCGGTGATGCGTCCCGAAGCGTCGGCCTCGATCACGCCCAGGCTCGTCGCGGAGCGCAGGGGGACCCGCACGGCGGAGACGGTGATGTCGGCGCCGGTTTCCAGGTGCCGCCGCAGCATTTGCCGGATGTCCATGCGGTAGACGTGGTCGGCGCCGAAGACGGCCACGGCGTCGGGGGCGTGGTCGCGCACCAGGTTCAAATTCTGGCGCACGGCGTCCGCGGTGCCGCGGTACCAGGAGGGGCCCAGGCGCATCTGGGGCGGAACGACCGTGATGAACTGATCCCGCGTCAGACCGGTGAGCCTCCAGCTGATCCTGAGATGCTCGATCAAGCTCTGGGCCATATACTGGACGAGGACGTAGATCGACAGGATTCCGGAATTGACGAAATTGGAAAGGGCGAAGTCGATGAGGCGGTATTTCCCCCCGAAGGGCACCGCGGGCTTGGCTCGCTCGTGGGTGAGGGGATAGAGCCGCTCTCCCTTGCCTCCGGCCATGATGAAGGCGAGGATGCGGGGATTGCGCAGTATGGAGGGGTCGATGCCTGTCTTCATATCAAGGGGTCGCGGAGCCGTAAGGATCGCCGCTGAAGTCGGGCTCGCGGGGAGGCTCCGGCGGGCGTCTGGCGTCGATGATCGGGAATTCCCGCAGCGCGTTCTCGGCGCCGGCCGACCGGCTGAGGAGCCGGCAAAAGCCGGGCCCCAAGGGGCTCTTGTCGTGGGTAAAGAGGAGTCGTCCTCCCTCGACGCGCATTTTCAAGCCTTCCACATCCGCCACGCTCATGGTGCCCGTCGGGAAGCGGACCGCGAAGAAAGCATCCTCGCCCACGCAGACGAGGGAGCCTCCGGGGGCCGCCAGAGGGTCCTGAAACGTCGCGGCCACGATGAGGCCTTCCCAGGCGGTGCCGGGGGCGAGCCAGTTGTTCTCGGGCATCTCGCGGCTGAAGATTCCCTCGAGCGCGGCGCTCGAGGTCTCGTCGTCCGGCGGCGGCTTGTAGCCGGAAAGCTCGATGGAGCGGCGCGGATCGGGGTGTTCCTTGGGCCAGTAGCGCAGGACCTGGCCGTCGCGGGCGAATCGGCTTGCGTCGCCCAAGATCTTTCCCGTCATGACGAGAGCGCGTGCGGCCTCGAAAAGCGCGGCGTGGGCCTTGACCTGATTTTTGGGCGCGACGAAGACCTTGAGAATGAAGCAATCCTTCCGGCATTCGATAGGGACCGCCTGATAGACCGGTTTCCAACGGGATTTGAGGATGTCCTTGGGCGTCGAGGTGGGGGAATCCATGAGCGCCGTCATGTCGGCGTCCGCCATGGTGGCGAGGGCCGCCCTTTTCAAAGCCCACTGCCCGCTCGAGACATCCACCGTCTCGACCCGTCCCTCCCCGGCGGAGCGCAGAAGAAAGGCGTCCTGCGCCTCGACGACGCCCTCGGCCTTGATTTGGATGGC
>JAJYFI010000253.1 GCA_021790955.1 bacterium
GGTCGAGGCCGTCTCCATGATGGCGGACATCATCCGCCGCGCGGAAGCCGCCCGCTTGGGCCTGTCGCATGCCCCCACGGGGCTCAAGGACACGCAGAAGACGGGTTTTGCGAACGCGCTCGCCAGGGCGGCGACGGATGCCTGCGAGGTGACGGGAGCCTCCGCGATCGCGGTCTACACGCTCACCGGCTGGTCCGCGAAAGTCATGTCCAAATACCGCCCCCGCGCTCCCATCTACGCCTTGACGCCGCTCAAGTCCACCTTTCATCAGCTCGCCCTTTACTGGGGCGTGCGCCCGATCCTCTGCCCCCTCGGGGACTCGACGGACGACATGCTCCATATCGGAGAGAGGCTGATGCTCAAGAAGGGGTATCTTCGCAAGGGCCAGACCGTCCTCATCACCGCCGGAGGCACGGCCAAGCACCGGGCCTCCAACATGCTCAAAATCCACGTTTGCGGATCTCTGACCTATCGGTGATGTCGGGCCGGGAGCGTCGGGCGATTTTGACTCTCCTTTTATCTTTTGGTTTCTCTTTTTTCCCAATCCCGGCGCGCGCGGAAACGCTGACTCTTTCGGAATGCATCCGCCGGGCCCGGCGGATGGCCCCGGACGCCGTGGCGGCGCTGGCCGCCTCCCAACGGGCCGAGTCGGCCTATAAGGAAGCCTTCGGCAAGCGCCTGCCGCATTTTTACGCCACGGGGCTGCTCGACCAGTCGAACAACGAGTCGATCCAGTTGCTTCTTGTCAACCAAGCCATGCTTGGCGTCCGGCAGAACCTTTCTCCATTTACGCCGCAATGGGCTTTGGCGAAGGTGCTTAAAAAACTGGCGGGGGCGGCCCTCCTCGACAAAGAAGGGGCGAGTCTCGATGTGGCCCTTGCGGTCAAGAACCTTTATTTCGCCATCCTTCTTGACCGTGACACTCTCGCCAATTTTGACCGGGTTCGGCCCCGGCTGGGCAACGTGAAGGACGCCGCGATTCCCAAATACAATATCGGCCGGGTCCCTCCCTTCGACTTGGTCAAGATGGACGCGGCGATCTACGACTTGGACCGCAGCAAAGACCTGATGCGGGCCGATCTCGCCGGCCAGAGCGAGGCTTTGGCCTTGCTGGTGGGCCTGTCTTCGGGGGCCGGTTTGAAGATCGCTCCCTTGGGCGCCATGCCCCCGGCGCCTTCTTCGGCGTCCTTCGCCAATAATCCGACGGTCGCGGCGCTGACGCTCAAGATCAAAGCGGCCAAGAGCGCCGTCACGGCCCAGGTCTACGAGCGGCTCCCGACGCTTGACGCCAATATCCTCTACGGCTACGAGGGCTATACGTTCAATTTGCCCTTCCATTACGCCTATACCGCCAGCCAGGCTCAACCCGCCTACGCCGCGGGCTACGACGGGAGCCTCACCATGAATCTGCCCCTCTTCTACGGCGGGGAAATCACCGCCCGCATCGCCCAGCGCCGCGCCGAGCTTGACGCGGCCAAGGCCTCGCTGGAAAAGGAGATCCAAAGGTTGAGCGCCGTCTGGGCGAGGACCGTCAAGCTCGCCCGGACCCATGAACGGGATCATCGCCGGCGCCAAGTCTTTCTCACCGACGCGAAGATCGCGGCCGACAGCTCCGTCGAGCGCTACCGGCGCGGCGCCGCCGGGATCCTCGAAGTGGCCGAAGCGCTGAATCTGTGGCTTGGGAACCTCGTGACGGAGCGAGTGGATTATTATTCCTATCTGGCGGATATCGCCCAGCTCGAGAGGGCCTCGGGCCGGGACATCGTCGATTACGAGAAGAAATAAGTGCAACGGAATGCCACGGCCGGCAAAAGAGGGCCGCAGAAGGCAATGAACAACCGCCGCCCCGGCGCTCCTTGGCTCGCCATCGCTTTCTGTTGCCTTCCTTTGCTTTGCGCGTCCTGCGGCCGCTCCGGCGAGGCGAATATCCCGCCGATCACCGACGATCCCAGGTTCTCCAAGGCCCGCATGGCCGATTTCCCGCGGCTTCTTCCCGCCTACGGCGTCGCCATGGAGCACGGCAGCCATCTCGACTGGGAGGTCAATGTCGAAGCCGAGGACTCGCGCTATTTGCGACGGGGACTGCCCTGTGCCGCCGAGCGCCTTCCATCCGGGGCCAAAAGCGGCTGCCAGGTCGAGCAGATCCTGCGCAACGCCAGCGAGGAGACCGGCCAAGCGATCGCGTGGCTTAAGCCGACGGGCGATGGCGCGAAGATCTCCCGGGGTGAATTCGTATCCGCCGAAATCCGCGCGGGCGGGCGCCGGGCTCTCGCGGTTCCGGATGCCGCGATCCTCGTGAAAAACGGAACATCCTTCATCATCGTCAAGAACGACGGGACCGGGAAGGAGGAATACCGCGTCGAGCCCGTCGGGACGGGGGCGGAGAGCCGCGACGTCGTCGAGATCACCAGCGGCAACGTGCGCGCGGGGGATTGGGTCATGGTCGACGGAGGGATCGGCTTGATCCATCCCGGCTTTAAGCAGGCGGCGGATTAATGGAAGCCGAAGGCTCGAAGTTCAAGCGCTTTTTGACGGGAGCCCTCTCCCAGCCCGGCGCGGTCGCCATGGGCGTGGCTTTCGTATTCCTCGCGGGCTACGTCGCCCTTCCAAGCTTGAAGGTGGACCTTTTTCCGACGCTCAACTTCCCGATTTTAAACGTCATCACCGAGATTCCGAGCTTTTCCTCCTTGGAGATGGAGCGGCAGGTGACGATGCCCTTGGAGAGCGCGGCAAGCGGAGTTTT
>JAJYFI010000254.1 GCA_021790955.1 bacterium
TGATCGTCAGCAGTCCCTTGGCGCCGATGTCTTTCATGTGCTGCAGCGCCAGGGCGATCTCCGTTTTAAGGAGAGATTCTAGCCGCTCCGAACGGGAGAACATGGCCCCAGGCGTCAGGACGCCTTGGGCTCGTCGAGGCGACGAGTCCTGGTCTCCTTCGTGTAGCTCTCGATGAGGTCGCCCACCTGGATCGCGGCCGCCCCGTCGATGACGAGGCCGCATTCAAGGCCCTTTTCCACTTCCCGCGCGTCGTCTTTGAAGCGCTTGAGGCTGGTGATTTTGCCCTCGTAGATCTTGCGGCCGCCGCGCAAGACCCTCGCGAAGGCCGCGCGCGTGATCTTGCCGTCCCGCACCACGCAACCGGCAACGGCCCCATCCCGCAGCTTGAAAAGCTGCTTGACCTCGGCCTTGCCCTGGGTCACTTCCACCGTCTCGGGCTCAAGGAGCCCCTCGAGGCCCGCCTTCACGTCGGCGATCAGGTCGTAGATGATGTTGTAGCGTCTCACCTCCACGCCCTCCCTCTCGGCGAGTTCCGTCGCCCTGGATTCCGGGTGGGTGTTGAAAAGGAGGCAGATCGCGTCGGAAGCGGAGGCGAGAAGGACGTCCGACTCCGTGAGATTCCCCAGCCCGGCATGGATCATGCGGACCCGGCACTCGGAGGTCGAGAGGCCTTCGAGAGAGTCTTTCAGGGCTTGCAGGGAGCCTTGCACGTCAGCCTTGAGAATAATGCTCAAGTCCTTGGCCTTGCCGCCATGGGCTTTGATATTGAGGAGGCTGACATGTTTCTGATGGGCAAGGAGATGCTCTCGGTGCAGGAGCCCGCGCTTTTCCGCGATCTCTCGTGCCTGGCGCTCGCCGCCGGCCACGACGTTGAACAGGTCGCCGGCCTGCGGGGTCCCGGAAAGTCCCAGGATCTCGACGGGGGTTGACGGGCCCGCGGCGTCGATCCGGCGGCCGAATTCATCGAAAAGCGCCTTCACCTTGCCGTGGCAGAGGCCGGCGACAAAGGCATCCTCGACGCGCAGCGTGCCTGTCTGGACCAGCACCGTGGCCACGCTTCCCCGCTTGGGGTCCGACTTCGCCTCGAGCACGGTGCCGGATGCGGGGCGGTCGGGGTTCGCCTTGAGCTCGAGAAGCTCCGACTGCAGGCCGATCATTTCCAGCAATTGGTCGATCCCGGTCTTCTTCTTGGCGGAAACGTCCACGTAGATCGTCTTGCCGCCCCATTCCTCGGGAGAAAGCCCGTGGGAGGAAAGCTCCTGGCGGATTTTCTGCGGGTTGGCCGTCGGCAAATCAACCTTGTTGGCCGCCACGATGATGGGGACGCCGGCGGCTTTGGCGTGATCGATCGCCTCCAAGGTCTGCGGCATGACTCCATCGGCGGCGGAGACGACCAGGACGACGATATCGGTCGCCTTGGCGCCTCGCGCGCGCATGGCCGTGAAGGCCTCGTGGCCCGGAGTGTCGAGAAAAACGATGTCTCCCTTGGGCGTCGGAACCCGGTAGGCTCCGATGTGCTGGGTGATGCCGCCGGCCTCGCCCTCCGCGACGCGGCTTTGGCGTATGGCGTCAAGCAGGGTCGTCTTCCCGTGGTCGACATGGCCCATGATGGTCACGACCGGGGGCCGGAGCTTCAGGTTCTCCGGATGCTCCTCCGCCTTGGCCTTCGACTGCAGCTCCTCCTCCTTGTAGAGGCCGGTCACCTCAAGCTCGAAGCCGAAGTCCTGAGCGACGATCGACGCGGCTTCCGGCTCGAGACGCTGGTTGATGGAAGCGAAAACTCCAAGCGCCATGAGCTTCTTGATGAGATCGTTGGGCTTGACCGACATCCTCTCGGCAAGCTCCCGAATCGTGATCATGCTCGACACCTGAAGCTTGGAAAGGGCGGAGGCCGCCGCGGGCTGTTGGGGAGCGGCCGTCGTGGACGCGGGCGGCGCGGGACGCTTCTCGGGCGGAGCGCCCGCCGGCTTGGCGGGCGCCGGATGCGCGGCGGGCTTCTGCGGCGCGCGCGGCGGCGCGGGAGCGAGCGCCGGCTTGGCGGGCGCGGCGACGGGCTTTGAGGAAGGGGGAGCCGGCGGCGCGACGGGCCTCGATGGAAGCGGCGACGGGGAAGCGGGCGCGGGCCTTGATTCGGGTGCCGGCGAGGGCCTCGGCTTGAAGGCGGCTGGTTGCGCGGGTATCGCGTTCACCGCGGCGGCGGGCGGCGCCGGCTTTGCCGGAAGGGGCTTGAGGCCCGTGGTCGGGGCCAGCCTCGTGATGGCCGGCGAGGATACCTTCGCCTTCTTTGATTTCATAAAGGCGAATGCCGAGACGAGGCCCGCGGACGGAGGGGCGATCGATCCCGCTTCGCGCTCCTTGCGCTCGACGGCTTCCTGTTTGCGGATGGCCGGGCCTTCGGCGGCCTTCCCCTTGGATTTGGCCGGTTTTCTCTCCTTGGGCTTCGCCGCCTTTTTCGGAGCGGCTTTCGCGTCGGATTTAGCCTTGGAGGGCGCCTGCTTGCTCGCAGACACGGCGGGAGCGGCTTTTTTCTTTTTTTCTTCAGCCATGGGAATGCTCCATCTTCTCCTCAGGGGTCGCCTGCTTGTCGGCAGGTCGGGAAGGGTCGGGCGCGGCCTGCTCACTGCCGCCCGCCGAAGACGCGGAGGAGGGGGAAGCCCCCCGTCCGACGTGCGCTTGGGCGCTCGCGAAGATCTTTGCCGCCGCCTTCTCTCCGATGCCCTTGATCGTCGAAATCTT
>JAJYFI010000255.1 GCA_021790955.1 bacterium
CTGGGAAAGCGCTCTTTTCGAGGAGGTGTTCTCGCCGATCTTGACCGCGAAGGTCATCGAGCGTTCCTCGCTGTCGCCGGGCCAGCGCTTGCGCTTCTCGTAAATGATCCCCGCTTCGTCGACGCCGAAAACGATCCTGAAGAGGGCGTAGGCGACGGGATAATAGCGGGATTCGACGAGCAGCGTCATGTGGTCGACGACCAGGTTTTGAAATGGTTTTCGCATGATCTCCTCCGGGAGACATTATACAACGTGGCCTGCCTGTCGCCAGGCAGGGAACAATTTAGGGGGCTTGACCGTTAATAAGGAGAGCCCCCACGGGGCCAAGGAGGACGCGATGGACAATGAGACGGCGCAGACGCAGGGGTTGGCGGAGGAGGCGGAGTTCAACGGCAAGCCGGTGCTGGCCTTGAAGCGCGACGAGTGGGACAAATACCCGCTGCGCTTCGGGCTCGCCAAGGCGGCGCTCATCCTGGGTAACCTCGAGGCGATCCGGGCCTTTCACGCAAGGCACCGCGGCCGCGGGGCCGCGGCCTAAGCGGGACGGGCAGGGCCCCGGCGATGACGGCTGTCGCCGGGGCATTTCGCCCGCGCGGTCTATTGACGAGTCGAAATGAGGAGCTATACTATGGCGAGCATTTCAGAAATGATCAAAAACGCGGCCCGTAAAGTGACTCTTGAGCTTGTCTACGAGGTCGTCGATGAGAGAACCCGCGAGATCAAGTCGGAGATCGCGGGCCTCCGGACGGAGTTCAAGGGCGAGATCGGCGGGCTCCGAGGGGAGATCAGCGGGCTTCGAGGGGAGATCGACGGGATCAAAGGCGAAATCAAAGAACTGCGTCAAACGATGGACTTCCATTACTCCCAGATCAACACCCGCATCGACCAGCTTTATCATCTTTACGCGGAATTCCTCCGCAGCCAGCGCGACGCGAGATAGGATTGTTTCGGCGGCTCGTCGATCTCGCGCGGCGCCGCCCCTGGATAACGGGTTTCTTCGCTCTCGGGGCTCTTCTGCGTTTTTGGCGGCTGGGCGCGCGCTCCCTGTGGTTTGACGAGGCGAAAACCCTCATCGTCGCCTCGGCGCCGCTGGGCCAAATCGCGTCCCGGGCCCGCGCCTTGGAAGGCATCCCGCCCCTCTATTTTTATCTTCTCCACGTCTGGATGGCGGTTTTTGGCGCATCCGCCTGGGCGGCGAGGGCTTTCTCCGCGGCCGTCGGCGTCGCGGCCCTCGTCATCTTCACGAGACTCTGCCGCCGCGTCCTTTCCAAGCAAGCTCCCGCGGCTTTTTTCCTTGGCGCCGTCTCCTCCTATTGGATCTTCATGGCCCAGGAGGCGCGCGTCTACGCCCTCTACCTCTTTGCGAGCCTCCTCCTGGCGGACGCCCTCGCGGCGCTGATCGAGGGCTGGACGGCCTGGCGGGCGGCCGGCTACGTCGCGGCGGGGGCTTTCGGGGTCTGCCTGCATCCCTATTTTTTCTTCGCCCTCGCGATCGCAGGTCTCTATGGCGCCGGGCATTGGAGGAAGGACGGGGCGCGGCGGCTGGCGGCCTGGGCGGGGCTTTATGCCGCCGTCATCATGGCCTATCTCCCGTGGCTGTCGTCGCTTCTGTCCCAGATGTCGCGCCCCGACAACGCTCTTCTGCGCGCGCCCATGACGCTGCCGGCCTACGGCGCCGTTCTTTCGGAATTTTTCTTCGACGTTCCCTTCCTCGACCTCCTCGCGAAGACGCCGTGGCCTGCGACGGCGCTCCTGGGGGCCGTGGTCCTCGCCGCGGCCGCTTTCGTTTTCGCCCGCGACGCCGGCGGCCCCTGGGGCCGATTCCTCGCCTTCCCGATCCTGGCGGCGCCGGTCGCGGTCGCCTTGGGGGAGCTCCTCGCGCGCCGGTCGCTGGCGCAGGGCCGCTATTTCGCCTTCCTCTCACCCTACGTCTATCTCTTCGCGGTCTGGGGCGCCGGGCGGCTGCGGGAGAAAACGTGGAGCCGGGCGCTCGTCGGCGGCCTTGCGGCCGTGACGGTCGCGGGGGCGGGGGCCTCCGCGTGGGCCGCGGGTCGGCTTGATCCCCGGCTTGGGCGGCTCGCCGGCTTTTTGCGCGTCGCGGCCGACAAAAGGGCCGTGATCGTCCACGCGGAGAGCTATTTCTATCCATCGCTTCGCTACTATTATCTCACCGAGCGGCCGCAGATCCTGCTCTGCCCCGATACGTCCCAGGCGGCGTGGAACGCTTTCCCGGGATACCCGGCCTTTCTCGATCGCGACGTTATCGCGCGATTGCCGGCCTGCGTGCTGGTCGATCCCCTGCGAAAAATGGCGGGGGCGCCGGTCGGGGCGGTTTCCTGCGCTGCGCTCGCGCGCATCGGTTGCGGCGGGTAGGGTCGGCGGAAGGGGGGGGATTCGAACCCCCGAGGAGTGTTACCCCCTACACGATTTCCAGTCGTGCCGTTTCAACCGCTCACGCACCCTTCCAACGGGAAGCATTGTAGCGAATTGATGGGGCGGGGTCTCAACCTCCAACGCATCCTCGTCGACGTCCAGGCCGCCCGCCATTGGCTGGCGGCCGCCCAATATGCTACACTACAGTAACATATGAGGCCGGCATCGACCGCGGCGCCTCGCGGGGGCTTGGTTAACCGCCCTTGGATTAACGGCTACCATTCAGGACGGACATGCCCCCCTCGGCGCGGAGTTCCAACGTCTATCTTTCCGAGGGGGGAGACGAGCTCCTCGG
>JAJYFI010000256.1 GCA_021790955.1 bacterium
GTCGAGTGGGCGCCCAGCAAGGGAACGATCAAGAAGGCCCTCCCCGAAGGCTTCCATCTTGTTTCTCCGTTCGCGACGATTTATTACTACGACCTGCGCCAGCAGGAGCGCCAGGCCAGCCTCGAAGTCCAGGCTTCCGACGGCCTGACTCTTCTGTTGATGACCTCCGTGCTCTACCGTCCCAATCCCAACCGCCTCTACGAACTGCAGACCAGCCTCGGCCCCAACTATTACGACGTGCTCATCGCGCCCCTCCTGGGAAGCGTCGCTCGCAAGATCGTCGGCCAGTATAGGCCCGAGGACGTATGGTCGAAGAAGCGCCAGGAGGTCGAGACGGAGCTGCTGGAAGCCCTCAAGGCCCAGATCGCGGGCCAGCCGATCTACATCGACGCCGTCGTCATCCGGACCGTCCGTCTGCCCAGGACGCTCCAGGAAGCCATCGACCGCAAGCTCCAGGAGCAGCAGCGCGCCCAGGAGATGACGTATGTTCTCGACCGCGAGGAGCAGGAGGCGAAGAGAAAGGAGATCGAGGCCAACGGCATCGCCAACTATCAGAAGATCATCAACAAGACGCTCACGCCGGAGTTGCTCGAGTGGAAGCAAGTCAACGCGATGGAGCAGATCTCCATGTCCCCGAACGCCAAGACCATCATGTTTGGGAGCAACGGCAAGGGCGGCGGCCTCCCTCTCATTGTCAACACCGGCGACGGAAGCAAGGAAGCCGGTCGGGGCAAGTAATAAGCCATCCCGGCGAAGGCCGGGACTCCGGCACCCTTCTGACGCGGCCCGGTTGACGGGGCCGATCGCCTATCCGGGCCCTTATTAGAGGCTTAGAACGGCGAGCTGTCGCAGGGGCCCGTCGCGTAGATCGACCACTTGTAGTGCACGAACGAGTCCTCGTTGTAATACCAGCGCACCGTGATGTGGCCGCTGCTGCCGAACTTGGAGGATTCGCTGGCGACATAGGCTGAGGCGCCTCCGGGGCCCTCGCTCGTGTAGGAGAAATCGGCGTGGTCGAAATGGTAGTCGTTGACGAGGGTGTCGGGGCCGACGATGTCGTCTCCGGATCCGGCCTTGGCCGCCGGCCTCGGCGGCTCCGTTTTTGTCCCCGAGCTCACGAGCACCGTATGGACGTAGCGGGCCTCGACGGTCAGCTTTTGGGCTTGGGTCAGGATATTCGCCGCCGCGCGGCGGCCGTCGTTGTGGTCGGGCTGCTGGACGCTGAAAGTCGACTGCCTCGATTCGCTGGTCTTGTCGAGGGAACGGATGAGAAAGTCCTGGAGGACGCAGCCGTTGGCGACGCTGTCGACCTCGATGCTGAGAACCCCATCGGGGCGCAGTTTCCAAAACCCGTGCGAATCGCCGCTGACGTTGTCCGAGAGCGTCACTTCATGGGGCGCTTGTACCAACAGGACCGGAGCGGCGCAGGCCGTGGCAAACACGGCGGCGGCGAGAGAAAGCAATTTTTTGGATTTCATGCGGCGTTATTATAGTATTTTGTCTTGATGAGCGCGGTCGCGGCGGGGAGGGGGCTGAGCCTGGCGGATTGGGCGGTCCTCGGCGGCTATCTCCTCGTCGTGGCCTGGGTCGGGTTGCGGCTCAAGCGGCGCTCGACGAGCGCCTTCGAGTTCCTGGAGGCTGGCCGGGCGCTCCCGGCATGGATCTGCGGCTTGGCCTTCATTTCGGCCAACCTCGGCGCCCAGGAAGTGATCGGCATGGCGGCCTCGGGCGCCAAATACGGGCTGCCCACCTGCCATTTCTACTGGATCGGGGCCATCCCCGCCATGATCTTCCTCGCTCTCTTCATGATCCCGGTCTACTACGGCTCCAAGGCCCGCTCCGTTCCCGATTATCTCAATCTCCGATTCGATGGACGCACCCGGGCCTTGAACGCCGGATCTTTCGCGGCCATGACGGTCTTCTCCTCGGGGATATCCCTCTATGCGATGGCGAGGCTTCTGGAGCGCTTGGGCGTCATGGGGCCGGTCTTGGGCTGGATGGGGCTTGGCCCGGGAAGGGCTTTCGACCTTTGCGTCTGGGTTTCCGCGGCCGTGGTTCTCCTCTATGTGCTGAGCGGAGGCTTGAGGAGCGCGATCTACAACGAGGTTTTCCAGTTTTTCATCCTCGTGGGCGCCTTCCTGCCCATGGCGATCTGGAGCTTCAGCGCCGCGGGGGGCTTCTCGGGGCTGCGCCGGTCGCTGCCCGCCGGGATGACCCATCTGTGGCTCGGCCCGCCCGCCGCCCCCACGGGGCCCCTCGGCGCCGACAAAGCCTCCTTGATCGCCGGGCTCGGCATCGTCCTGTCCTTCGGCTACTGGTGCACCGATTTCCTCGTCATCCAGCGGGCGCTCGCGGCGAAATCCGCCAGGGAGGCCAGGCGCGTCCCTCTCATGGGGGCTTTCCCGAAAATTTTCATCCCGTTTCTCGTCGTCCTCCCGGGGCTCGCCGCCAAGGCCCTCGCGCTGATTCCTCTCAAGATGGATCCGGCCACGGGCCACGCCCTGCTCAACGCCGCGGGCCGGCCGATCTTGGACTACGACATGGCGGTCCCGGAACTTCTCTTCCACTTTTATCCCCACGGGCTTTTGGGCCTTGGCATCCTGGGGCTCTGGGCGAGCTTCATGTCCGGCATGGCGGGCAACGTGACGGCCTTCAACACGATTTGGACCTACGACCTCTACGGGGGCTATGTGAATCCCGGCGCCTCGGAC
>JAJYFI010000257.1 GCA_021790955.1 bacterium
GATCCCGGGGCCCGTTTCCAGACGGCCGAGGAGTTCGCGAGGGCGATCGCATGAAGGGCAGGCGGGTCATTCTAGAGATCGACGGCCGCACGGACACCGGGCGAGTGCGCGATCACAACGAGGACTTCCTGGGCTTGGACGAAAGCCGCGGGCTCCTCCTCGTCGCGGACGGCATGGGCGGGCACAAAGCCGGCGAGGTGGCGAGCGCGATCGCGGTTTCCACGATTTTAAAGGGCGCCGCCGGAAATGGAGCCGGCTCCCAGCGTGCCTCGCGCCCCGCCCTCCTCGGCTCCCTCATCCGCGCGGCGGACGCCGCGATCCGCGAGAAGGCTTCAAAAGACCCCGGCTGCTCCGGCATGGGCACGACCCTGGTCGCCCTCTGGGCCGGGGAGGGCGCCTTCACCGTGGCGCACGTGGGGGACAGCCGCGCCTATCTTTACCGCGAGGGCGCCTTGACAAGGCTCACGCGCGATCATTCTCAAGTCCAAGAGGACTTGGACGCCGGGGTGATCACCGCGGCCGAGGCGGCCGAGGCGACCTTTCAAAACGTGCTCACGCGGGCGCTCGGCGCCGGGAGCCGGTCGGAGGCGGATTTCTCGGAGGAGGAGCTTAAGCCCGGAGACCTTCTGATCCTGGCGACGGACGGGCTCTGCAAGATGATCGACGACGCCCGCATCGCCCAGATCGCCGCCTCGGGAGGCGGGCCGGGCCAGATCACGCGAAGCCTGGTCGACGCCGCCAACGCCGCCGGAGGGGAGGACAATGTCAGCGTGGCCGCGGCCCTGGCGCGGCGCCGGCCGGTCCTCGGTTTTCTCCGCAAACCCAGAGGCCCCCGGCTCATGCCCGAGCCTCCCGCGAAATAGTTACAATATCGTGTTTTTATTTCGTTGAAGAACTCAACTTTGCCGAATACGCCCGGCCGGTCCGGGAACCGGAGGTCGAGGATCCGGCTAAGCGCCCGGTTTCTCTGCCGCATCTCCCTTCTCTCCGGCGCGCTTTTCGTCGGCCTGCTGGCGGGCGCATGGCTCTACCGCGTCTACATTTGGGGCTGGCACGGCTCCATGGTCCCTTCCGCCAAGCAGACACCTTTCTTTTTCAGCGACGCCGCCTCGGCCGTCGCCGATGATCTGACCCGATGGGCGATCGGCAACCTGCCCCGCGGCGAGCACAGCTTCAATCCCATCCTCGAAGTCCCGGGCAGCTCGCATCCCTCCGCCGCCGCCCAGGCGCTTCAGACTAAGTTCGCCGAAGCCTTCGAGAGCATCGGCCGGGGCCGGCTGCGGTTCTCCGAGTCGCAGGAGCAGCTCAAGAGCGACATGCAGTTGGATAAGAGAAACATCGCATTCGCCGAGGCCGGCTTGATGAACGGCGTCAGCATGCCGATCTTGGCGAACGCGAACTACAACATCCTGTGCAACGTCTCCGGCGTCTCCGCTTCGAGCTCGACCGCCGCCGGGGTCGACAAGCAGCTCTTCTGCCAGCTCGAGCTGATGAAAACCGGACAGGCGGGAAATGCGGTTTCCGACGCCTACGTCTCCCGCGCCCGCTGGCGCGTGGACGGCATGCTCTGCGAAATCATCGAGTGGGCCTTCGGGCTGGGACTCTCGTCGCTGGCCGCGGCGGTCATTTTCTGGCTCGTCTTTCTTTACAAGAGACGGCGGGCCCTGGAGACCCTCGATCCCGCCATGCGCACCGTCCAGGACCTCCTGGGCGGCGGGAGCTTCCGCGCGGCCGAGATGCAGATTGCTCTTCTCATGGAATACCTCCCGGAGGAGAGGACCGCGGAGATTCACGGCCTGCGCGACCGGCTCGACGTCTTCTTGGACGAGTTCGGCGGGGACGCCCGCGAGGCCGAGCGCACCGCGCTCAAAGTCAAGAATATCCGCAGGCTCCTCGATACTCCCGGCGCCGCGGCCGCGCAGCTTGAGTCCGCCTCGGCCGAGCTCTCGAATCTTAGGGGAACGGACGCCGCCCAGCTCAAAGTCCTCGTCGACAAGGAGATCGACAAGGGAAACATCCTCATCGAATACGACAGCCGCAAGAGGCGAGTCCAGGAACTCCTGGACTCCGGAAGGCTTGAGAGCGCGGCCAAGGAGATCGCCTCGCTGTCCGCCTCCGACCCCGCCCGCCGGTCGCTCGACGGGACCGCGCAGGCCGTCGCGGAGCGCCGGGAGCGCGCCGAGGAGGCCTTCGAGGAGGCACGGGCCCTGCTCGCCCAGGGACGCATCGGGGATTGGCGCCGGGCGGTCGAAAACACCCTTTCGATCAACCGGGAGCACCCGCGCGCGGAGGCCTTCCACAGGCTCTTGAGGCCCGGGCCCGACTCCCTTCCGCGCCGGCTCAGGCCCCTCGCCGTCGGAAAGCCGGTCTATCTGATGCACAAGAGCTCCTTTCTGATGGGCCGTGAGGCTCGGCCCGCCGGGACGGCCGATCTCGCCGTTCCGGACCCGGACCGGCGCGTCAGCCGCGAGCACCTTCTTTTGACCGTCGCCGGCGAGCGGCTCCTCGCCGAAAACAAGGGCCGCAACGGCAGCTTCGTGGGCGGGGAAGCCCTTCAAAAGGCCGCGCTCTCAAGCGGCGACATCGTGAGCCTCGCCCGGGCCGCGCAGTTCGAAGTCTTCCTGCACCGCGTCGAGATCGCGGCGGCCGGAGCCCGCGGCGGCGCCGTCGCGGCCGAGACGGTCCTGGATGGCGGCGAGCCCGACGCC
>JAJYFI010000026.1 GCA_021790955.1 bacterium
GCTGAACCTGTCGAGTGGGCCTTGCGCGAGAGGGGCGTTCCTTTGACCTTCACGACTCTCACAGGCGACGGCTGGCATTACCTCTATAGGACGCGGGAGCCGATGCCCAAGAAGATCGCCGCCCTGCCGGGCATTGACCTGCTCGGGCAGGGCTCCTACATCGTTGCGCCGCCGAGCATTCACCCTTCGGGCAAGCCCTACAGGGTCGCTTTTGACGAGGAGATCGCGCCCGCGCCGGGTTGGGTGCTTGAGAAAATTCGGTCGGAGACGACGGCGGCTGCCGACTATGCAACCCGTTGCATAACCACGATCAAGGAGGGGGAACGCAACGACGCGCTTTTCGATGCGGCCTGTGGGTTTGCGCGTGGTCGCTGTTCCTGGTGCGGCGGGGGGCCGTGCCGATCCGAGACTGCGGGACACCTTTTCCGGCGGGCAATGGCCTTGAATCGGAAAAGGTTCGTCCCGCCTTTGCCGAAAGCCGAGGTCTGGCAGATTGTCAAGAATGCCTTTCGCGTGGCGAAGGCTTCTACAAAAGACAAAGATATGGATGTTAAAGCCTTAACGATAGGAAGACTTCTCAAAGACTCAAAAGCAGCAAGCCTTACACAACGGCTTACTGCTTACTCGAAAGTATAAAGACAGTGAGGCTTGAATGGAAAAAGAACAAGTTGTTGCGGAGTTCGAGAAAAACAGTCGGGAAAGCGTTCGCGCTGTTCTCAAAACATGGAACGGCCGGGAGCTTTTCGACATCCGGGTTTTTTATCGAAATGACGCGGGAGAGATGAAGCCCACGCAAAAAGGGCTCTGCCTATCGCTGGAGAAGTTGCCGGAACTCCAAGGAGTTGTCGAGGCGTTGGGGAAAGCCGTAGGCACCTATGAACCGGCATAAACGCATCGCCGCTGCTTGCGCCGTTTGCGGGCTTGCGTTCCAGGCCCGGGCCTCGGACATGCGTAGGGGTCTTGGGCGGGCCTGCTCTCGGCCCTGTGGGGCCAGACTGCGAAAACGTGATGCAAGGCCACCCTCGCACCTGCTACAGGAAGCCTCGCACCCCTGCGGAGAGACAAAGGCGGGTTATTCATGAAGGCCAAACTCGGTGAACCAAAAACTGAAGGGGGCAAGGCCGTGGTGAAATACAACGCGCTCAAGCATGGGCTCCTGGCGAGGGAAGCTGTTATAGATGCCGGAGACGGTGCGGAGAGCCGAGAAGAGTTCACCAACCTACTGACCGATCTTTCCCGGCAACTCCGGCCTGTCGGCGTGCTGGAGGAAATGCTGGTCGAGAAAATCGCCGCTTTCTACTGGCGGCATCGGCGCGTCATTCGCTATGAGGTCGGCCTGATTCGTGAGGGACTCGATGGTTGCCGTGAAGATTACGAGGGTGAATCCCAGCGCGTCGAAAAGGAGATACGGCAACTTCTCGATGAGATAGCGACCTTCAGGGACACAAAGGATGTCGCAGGCGACAACGTAGACCCCGAAAAGGTTGAGGAGTGGGGCTGGGAAATCGACATGGCTGAATACTATCACGAGCTGGTCAATTCGAGCCCAGAAATAGAATGGCAGGACTCCTTCCAGGGAGAAGACGGCATTGATGCCGTGAAGGTTCATGCCTGGCTCCTCAAAAACGGCTGGACACACGAAAAAATCAAGCAGGCATTTATCCGGCAGGTAAGGAGCAAGCTCCGGGCCAAAAAGAAGGAACTGGCGCAGGCGAAAACGACTGACGATTTGAAGCTGGGCCAAATCGTCCGGGTCAAGGCATTGGCCATGGGCGAGGAAGCTGACCGCCTGATGCGCTATGAAAGCTCGATTTCGCGGCAGTTTTATAGGGCCATGCACGAGCTGGAGCGGCTCCAAAAGGGTAGGCAAGGGCTTCCGGTGCCTCCTCCAGTGGCCCTGGACGTGGAAATGGAGCGACCAGACGCATGAATTGGGTTCGTTTCGTAAAAATGCTTTCCGTCGGGGAAGTGGCTGAAATAGGCCCGAAGCCCTAACGATTTAGGAAAAATTCGGGCACATTTTTTTATGGGGCGGTATTCATATTCAAGCCGATGGACGACAAGCGACTGCAAGTCGCTATCGGTGAAATTCTTGAATGAGCACCACTACTTTGACGGCGGCGTCCGCTGGGGCACTTGCTCTTGGAGCCGGAACGGCGAAAAAACAGGAAGCATCGGATACGTAGTTTCAACGGCACAGGGCGACGCATCGATCCGTTTCCAATACATCCATACGAACAGCCAGAGCGACGAAAAGAAGGACCTCGATTACAAAGTCCAACTGGTCTCGACGCCTTGCCGCTTCGGGGGGAGACGGTGGTGGTTTATCTGTCCGTTGGTGAGGGAGGGGCGGCCGTGTCAAAGGCGGGTCGGCGTGCTCTATCTGGGAGGAAAATATTTCGGGTGTCGCCACTGTTACAGCCTGACCTATGAGAGTTCCCGAGAAAGCCATAAATTCGACAAGTTGTTCGCTGAATTGGGCATTACACCGAGGCAGGCGAGGGAATTGTTCTCATGAGCGAAGTTCAAGGCTTCATGACCGTGGACGCCGTGGCGCGCCATCTGGGCGTCTCTCGGCGCACGGTCTATGAGTGGGTGAGCCAGCGCCGCATCCCCTTCTACAAGATCGGCGGGACGGTGCTACGTTTCCGGCCCGGCGAGATCGAACAATGGGCTCGGAGCGGGTTTCAATCGGTTCGGGACTTTTAGCTCGGAAAAATGGCAAAATGGGAGGCTTCCATGGGCGTCTACAGGAAACTAAAATCCGACGGTAGCTGGGACTGGTATATCGACTATCGGTTCCAGGGTCGGCGGCTGCGCGAGCGGATCGGGCCGAACAAGGCCCAGGCCCGCACCGTTTTGCAGAAACGCCGCGTCGAGATGGCGGAGGGCAAGTTCCTGGAGAAGCGCCGGGAATCGAAGACCACCCTCGCCGAGATGGCCAAGCTCTACCTCGACAACCACGCCAAGCCCGCCAAGCGAAGCTGGAAGGACGACAAGAGGCTATTGGACGGCTTCGTCGAGTATTTCGGGGATATTCGCCTTTCCGAGATCACGCCCTTGACCCTGGAGAACTATCGCCGGGACAAGAAGACTCCAGACAAGAAGGGCAAGAAGCTCGCCGACGCCACCCTCAACAGGCACATGGCGGCGCTCAAGACGATGTTCTCGAAGGCCGTGGAATGGGGCAAGGCGGCATCCAACCCCGTCAAAACGATCAAGCTCTATCACGAAAACAACGCTCGCACCCGCTTCCTGGAACGAGGCGAAATCAAGGCTCTCTTGGCCGCGTGTCCCGATTGGCTCAAGCCTATCGTCGTCGCCGCCGTCCATACGGGGCTGAGGAAGGCCGAGATCGTCAGCCTCACCTGGGACGACATTGATTTCCAGAACATGATCCTGCGCGTTCGGGACAGCAAGAACAAGAGCGCCCGCCATGTTCCGATGAGCCTGCCTCTCGTGGGGACGCTCCGGGCCATCAATAAGGCCCCGGATTCGCCCTATGTGTTTGCCTGCGAAAGTCGGGCGTTGCTTTACGGGCGGATCAGGTATGCCTTCCAGGAGGCGGTGGCGACCGCCCAATTAAGCGGCAAGGTCGTCTTCCACTCCCTGCGGCATTCCTTCGCCTCCCACATGGTCATGAACGGGGTCGATCTGCCCACGGTCGGCTCGCTCATGGGCCACAAGACCGCCAAGATGACCGAGCGATACTCCCATCTGTCTCCCGATCACAAGGCCCGAGCCATCAAGGTGCTGGACAGCCTTGTCGCGAATGAAGTGGACACCCTAATGCCACCAGAGCCCCCCACGTCTCCTACTCAGGAGGCGGAGGCATATGCTAAAAACGTAGCGAATGCCCGCCAAAAATCCATCTTGCTCCCAGGTGGTGAAATGGTATCACAACGGACTTTGAATCCGTTGTTCCTGGTTCGAATCCAGGCCTGGGAAGGCGCGCCGTGACCAAGATGGGGCGCCCGCGAAGCGGGCCGGCGCGCGGCAACGATCTCGCGGTCATCATCCTCGCCGCCGGGGAAGGGACGCGCATGAAAAGCGACCGTCCCAAGGTGCTCATGCCGCTGGCCGGGACGCCGCTGTTGGGCCACGTCCTCGCGGCGGCGAAGGGCCTTGATCCCGCCGTCATGGCGGTCGTCGTCGGCCATCAAGCGGCCGCGGTCGAGGGGGCGGCCCGCTCCCTGGCTCAAGAGGCGGGATTCCGGGCTCCTCCGCGATTCGTCCTTCAAGAGCGGCCCCTCGGCACGGGCGACGCGGCCGCCAGGGCTCTGAAGTCCGTGGACGGCTGCTCCCGCGCGGTCGTTCTTTATGGGGACGTTCCGCTTCTCAAGCCCGAGACGCTGAGAAACCTCGTTACGGTCCAGCGCGAGGAGAAAGCCGCGCTCGTTTTGCTGACGGGCTACCGCCCCGATCCGCGCGGCTACGGCCGCATCGTGCGCGACGCGAAGGGAGAGGTCCTCCGCATCGTCGAGGAGTCGGAGGCATCCGGGAAGGAGCGCGCGATCCGCGAGATCAACGCCGGCGTCTATTGTTTCGAGATGGCCCCCGTCCGGGAGATTTTCAAGAAGAAGCTCGGGGCCAAGGGCAAGGGCGAGATTTTCCTCACCGATGTGCTCGAAGCCTTGCGGGCGCGGCGCCGGCGCGTCCTCGCCGTGGAGGCCGCCGATCCCGCCGAGATCATGGGCGTCGACAGCCGCCTGGGCCTGGCCCGGGCCGAGTCCGTGCTCAACGCCCGGCGCTTGGAGCGCCTCATGCTCTCCGGCGTGAGCGTCGCCGACCCAGCCTCGACCTTCGTCGATCCTGCCGTGACGGTCGGCCGTGAGACGAGGCTGGAGCCCTCGACCATCCTTCGCGGCGCCACTCGTGTGGGCGAGCGCTGCGTCGTGGGACCTTTTTCCGCCCTTGAGTCGGCCGAAATAGAGGATGACTGCTGGGTCGTGAGCTCGAGGCTCTCCTCCTGCCGCGTCCTCAAGGGAAGCCGTATCGGGCCGTTCTCCCATGTGCGCCCGGGCTCCGTGATCGGCCCCGAGGCGAGCGTGGGCAATTTCACCGAGGTCAAGGCCTCGCGGCTCGCGCAGGGAGTCAAGGCCAATCACCTGAGCTACCTGGGCGACGCGGAGGTGGGCGCCGGGGTCAATGTGGGCGCCGGCGTCATCACCTGCAATTTCGACGGCAAGAGAAAGCACAAGACCGTGATCGAGGAAGGGGCCTTCATCGGCTCCAACGTCAACCTCGTGGCCCCGGTGCGCGTGGGCGCGTGGGCGCTTGTCGGAGCGGGGTCAACCGTCACAAAGGACGTGCCGCCGGGCGCCGTGGCGATCGCGCGGTCCCGGCAGAAAAACATCGAGCGTCGGCGTCCCTTGGGGGAAAACGGAGCGGATCATGTTCGAGCTTAATGTCGTGAGCGCGGACGCGGATCGGGCGGCGCGGACGGCGGAGCTCTACCGGTACGTCGAGGGACTGAAGTCCCACAAACAGCTCAAGATTTTCGCCGGGAACGCCAATCCCGCGCTCGCGTGGTCCATTTGCCGTTCCCTGGGCATCCGGCCCGGCCGCATCCGCGTGGGCCGCTTCGCGGACGGAGAGATCGACGTCCAGGTCCAGGAGAACGTTCGCGGTTGCGATTGCTACGTCCTGCAGCCGACCTGTCCTCCCGTCAATGAAAACATCATGGAGCTCTTGATCATTCTGGACGCCCTGCGCCGCGCCTCGGCGGGCCGCGTCACCGCGGTCATCCCGTACTTCGGCTACGCCCGCGCCGACCGCAAGGCCCTTCCCCGCGTCCCGATCTCCTCCAAGCTCGTCGCCAACCTGATCACCGCCGCCGGAGCGAGCCGCGTCATCACGATGGATCTCCACGCGGCGCAGATCCAGGGCTTCTTCGACATCCCCGTCGACCACCTCTACGCGGCCCCGATCCTTCTTGAATATTTCAAGAAGAAGAAGCTCCCGCACACCGTCGTCGTCTCGCCGGACGTCGGGGGGGTGGAGCGCGCGCGGGCCTTCGCCAAGCGCCTCAACACGCAGCTCGTCATCATCGACAAGCGCCGCCCTCGCCCCAACGAGGCCTCGATCTACCACGTCATCGGCGACGTCAAGGGGAAAAACGCCATCATCTTGGACGACATGGTGGACACCGCGGGCACGATCACCAAGGTGGCGGCTAGGATCAAGTCCGAGGGGGCCCTTCGCATCTGGGCGGCGAGCGCGCACGGCGTCCTGTCGGGGCCGGCCATGGACCTCATCGACAAGTCCGAGATCTCGGAGCTGGTTCTGACCGACTCGATCCCGACGCCCAAGCGGGCGGCGGCGAACGGGAAGATCAAGATTTTGTCGATCGCGTCTCTCCTTGGAGAGGCGATCGTACGCAACCATCAGGGAAAATCAATCAGCGCCCTTTTCGTCTAGGGCGCGCAGGGAGGACGTCATGGAAGAAATCGTGCTTGAAGCGCAGAAGCGGGATGCCGGGCAGGGCAAGGGGCCGAAGAGCGCCCTTCGCGGCCAGTCCCAGGTTTTGGGAGTCGTCTATAGCGGCGGGAAACCGCCGATGCCGGTGTTTCTCTCGGAGCAGGGTTTCCTGGGAGCCTGCCGCAAGGGCGCCAATGCCATCGTCCACTTGAAGGTGGGCGGCGGCTCGGAGACCGTCGTGATCAAGGCGATCCAATTCCACCCGGTGACCGGGCGGCCGATTCATGCGGATTTCCAGCGCATCAGCCTGACCGAGAAAATCGAGGTTCAGGTGCCGATCCACGTGCGCGGCGAGGCGGACGGCGTCAAGAACTTCGGCGGACTTCTCCAGCATGAGCTCCGCGCGATCCGGATACGCGCGCTTCCGGCGAGGATTCCGCCCGCGATCGACCTGGACGTCACGAAGCTCGGCCTGGGCGACCGCGTCCTTGTCAAGGATTTGGCGATTCCCGAAGGGGCGGAGATGCTCGACGATCCCGAGCACATCGTGGTGCACGTGAGCGTGGTCAAGGTCGAGGAGGAGGCTCCGGCCCCGGCGGAGGCCGCGGCCGCCGCCGAGGGCGCGGCCCAGCCCGAGCTTGCCGTGGTCAAGGGGAAGAAGGACGAGGAGGGCCGTCCGATCAAGGAAGCGGCCCCCGCGGCCCCCGAGGCGGCCAAGGGCAAGGAAGCGGCGGCTAAGAAGCCCGCCAAATAGGCGTTGGCCGCCAACGCGAGGCAGAGGTTGCGGCTCGTCGTCGGCCTTGGGAATCCCGGGGCGCAGTACGCGGCGACCCGGCACAACGCGGGCTTCAGGCTCGTCGAACGATTGGCGGCGTCTTTCTCGTGGGAGCGCTTCGGACGGCTCGGGCGCGCGGCGAAGAGGGGGAGGACCTTCTTCGCAGAACCCCTGACTTACATGAATGAGTCGGGGAGGTTCGTGGCCGCCTTCGCAAAGGAGCATGGGATCCGACCCGGCGAGATCCTCGTCTGCTACGACGACCTGGACCTTCCGGTCGGCCGCATCCGGATCAGGAGCGGAGGCTCCTGCGGCGGGCAGAAGGGGATGGGATCGGTGATCGAGGCCCTCGGGACTCCCGACATCCCGCGGCTGCGCCTTGGGATTGGAAAGAGGCCCGTCGGCGCCGACGCGGCGCAGTTCGTCCTCGAGCCTTTCGACCGGGACGAGGGAAAAAGCTTCGAAGAGGCTCTCAAGACGGCGGCGGAAGCCGTCGAAACCGCGCTCGGGGAGGGGCTCGCGGCGGCGATGAATCGCTTCAACGCATGATCAAGGCCGCGCGGTCCCTTCCCATCGTTGTCGCCGGCCTTGCCTCGTTCGCTCTGGGCGCGGGCTATCTCTACCGTCCCGACCTTTTGGAACGGCTCTACGCGTTTTTGCGCGAATATCTCTTCAACGACGCGCACCTTCGCCTGGAGCGCCGGAAATGGGGAGTTTTTTTCCTCCTTTTAGGTTTTCTCTTGGTCTACGTCGGCCTCGGGCGATGACGAAACCATCCGTCGCCGCCGATCTGGAGGCCCTGGTCTCGTCGCTCCTGGAGAGGGTTCGCAAGGCGGTCGGAGGAGGCATCGAGGCCGAGGTCTATGCCGAGCGCTACGAGGATCGGTCGGTGGAGCTTCGCGGGGGCGAACTGCATGGCGTCGAGGAGTCCCGATCGGAAGGCCTGGGGCTGCGCCTTCTCAAGGACGGCCGGACGGCCTTCGCGTCGCGGGGAGGGCTCGATGCGGAGGACGTGGATGCCTGGGCGAAAGACGTCGCCCGCACCCTCGATTTCCTGGACAGAGAAGAGTCCCGCGTGTTCGCCCAACCCGGCCAAGCCGTCGGGCCAGCGGCCTTGCCCGCGAGCCTTTGGGACGATTCGCTTTTTACGAAGCCCTGGGAGGAAGCCGCGGAGGCTCTTCGCTCCATGGAGGCGGCGGCTCGGGAAGACGAGCCCGCGGCGGCAAAAATCCTCCGCTCGGGGTATGGAGAAATGAGGGGAGAGGCCGCGCTCGCCAACACCCTGGGCGTTCTCGTGTCGGAACGCGACGGCTCCGCAAGCGCGGGGCTTTCCGTCCTCGCCTCCCGCGACGGCGACGTCCAGGTGGGCTCCGCCTCCTTCTACGCGAGGCATCGCGGGGACATCGATTTCGACCGGCTGGCGGCCGACGCCGCCTTCCGCGCCGCGGCGCTCCTGGGGGCCCGCAAGCTTCCCTCGGGGCGACGCGATGTCCTCTTGGATCCATGGGTTGCGGGGGAATTCCTGGGTCTCGTCTCGGAGCTTCTCGCGGCGGACAACGTCCAGAAGGGGAAGTCGCTTCTGGCCGGAAAGCTGGGAAGCCGGGCGGCGAGCCGGGCCGTGACGCTCATCGACGATCCATTGCGCCTCGCGGGCCTTGCGAGCTCCTTGTTCGACGGGGAGGGCTGTCCCTGCCGCACGAAGACGATGATCGAGGACGGAGTTCTCAAGGATTATTTTTATGACGCTCAAACCGCCCGCAAGGACGGCAAGGAATCGAACGGCTCGGCCGGCCGCTCTTCCTACAAGAGTCTGCCGGGACCGTCGGCCTCCAATTTTTATCTGGCGCCCGGGAAAGCGTCGAGGGACGAGATCATCGCGGGGACGTCAAAGGGCATTTTGGTGCTCGACGTGATGGGGATGCACATGGCCGACACCGTGTCCGGCGAGTTCTCGATCGGCGTTTCCGGCTTGGCCATCGAGGGAGGAAAGATCGGCCAACCCGTCCAGGAGGCGATGATCGCGGGCAATCTCAGGGAGCTTCTCGACGGGATCGATGCGGTGGCGTCGGACCTGACGTTCTACGGCTCGTTGGGCGCCCCCACCTTCCGGATCGCGGGTTTATCCGTCGCCTGAGCGCCTCCGGCCGCGGCGGACATCAGAGCTTCCGGTTGATCTTCAAGTAGAGGCCCGAGTCGCCCGAGTGCGCGGGATCGGGCAGCCGGCCGACGAAATCGCCTTTGCTTGGGGGCCCCAATCGATCCTTGAGGGTGAGCTCCGCCTCGAGCCATAGGGGCTCTTGAGGCGATGCGAGCGGCAGGATCAGGTCCCCGGGTCCCATCGAAAAAGCCGCAGGGAAACTGGGGTTGACGATGCGGACGGCGGCGACGGGAACGCCCCCGCCGTCCTTCGCCACGATGAGGAGGGTTTCCCTCGGCCGTTGAGGGGAGGCGGCGTATATCGCCTGAAGAGCGATCGTTCCGGACAGGTGGAAGGGACGCTCGCGCCGGCGGCAAGCCCCGGGCGGGAGCGCCAGCAGAAGGGCCAGGGCTCCCCAGGCGAGATCAGGATGCCGCGGGCGCCGCGGGACTGGAGATCGTTTTGATCGCAAGGCCGATATAGACCGCCGTGGAGGTGAGGGCGACGAGCAGGGGCTGCGGCAGCGGCCGCGGGAGGAAGAGAAAAAGGAGCTTGAGTCCCGTGAAAAAAGTCTGGGAGTACAGCGCGACGTTAAAAAGCTCCCGGTAGCTCAACTTCGCCTCCAGCATGGAATTGAGGGCAAGAGCCATGACCGAATAGAAGGCCGTGGCGACGAGCTTCCAGAGGAAAAAGGCGAGGGGAAGGGCGAAGAGGACGAACAACAACGTCATGCGGGCGGCCGCCTTGCCCGCCGCGTCCCAAAACTTGGCGTTGAGGACCACGGGGGCGTCTCGGCGCATCTGGCCCAGGTCGAAAGACTGGACGACGCCGGGCTGCTTGAGGATCGTCAAGGCGTCCCGGGAAACGTAGACCTGGGCTCGTTTCGCTTCGAGATCTTCGGCGGTGGCGGGCTTGATGCGCGCGGGATCGACGACGACGGTGAAGAGCTTATGCGGCTCGACAAGGACGAGGGGCTCCTTGACGTCGCCGGAAAGCTGGCCCTTGTCGAGCGTCAGCGTCGGCAAAGCGCGGCCCAGCCAGGCGAATTCGGAGCGAAGCATGGGAAGGACGTGGCGACGAATGAAAAAGCCGTAGACCATCGTCACGAGGATCGAGAGATAGGCGAGATAGAGGAGGAGCCGCGCGAGACTGTGGCGCGCCGCCTTGCGGTAGAACTGGAGGCTCGTGAC
>JAJYFI010000027.1:0-6859 GCA_021790955.1 bacterium
CCGATTCGGCGTAGAGCCGCATGAGGGGTTCGGTTCCGGAGGGGCGCATCAGAAGCCAGTGATCCGAGGCCAGGATGATCTTGAGGCCGTCGAAGCCCAGGGTCTCCCGAATCTCCTCGCCCAGGATTTTCTTGGGCAGCCGCTTGGTGAGGCGCTGGGCGAAGAGAGCCTTGTCGCCGACCGGCCGGTGCAGCCGGATGTCGACGCGCTTGAAGTGCGAGCGGCCGTAGGTCTCCTCGACTTCCTTGCGCAGCTGGGACAGGGTCTTGCCGCCCACCACGCACATCTCAAGGAAGAGGAGAGCGTTGAGGAGCCCGTCCCGCTCCGGAAGGCTCCCCTGCCAGGCATAGCCGCCCGACTCCTCGCCGCAGATCGCCGCTCGGCCGGCGGCGAGCTCCTCCGCCACGTGCTTGAAACCCACCGGCAGCTCCTCGAAAGGGAGTCCCTCGGCCTTGGCGATGCGTTTGGAGAGATACCCAAGGGAGACCGACTGGACGATCCTGCCGCGGATCTTCTTTTTGCGCAGGAGATAGAGGATGAGGATGGGGAAGAGCTGGCAGGGGGTCAAGTACCCGCCGTTTTCGTCGACGGCCGCGAAGCGGTCCGCGTCCCCGTCCAGGGCTAGGCCGATCATGGCCTTCTCCGAGCGCACCTTGGCCGAGAGCTCCTTGAGATTCTCCTCGATGGGTTCGGGGTTGACCCCTCCGAAAAGCGGGTCGCGCTCGGCGTGGAGGGCGATCAGATGCTTGCTGGGGATGAGCTCCTCCAACAGCCCTCCCCCCACCCCGTGCATGTATTCGACGACGACGGGACGCTTCAGGCGCGAACGGATGGGCGCCGGGTCAACGCGGGATCGCAGGTAGGCCAAATAGTCCTTGACCAGGGACTTTTCCTTGTATTGGCCCCCACGCGGCACCGGGACGGTCTGTCCCAGGCAGGACTCGACGGCCGCCGTCAGCGGCGGGAGCGCCGCGCGCCCGTCCCATTTGATCTTGAGGCCGTTATAGAGGGGCGGATTGTGGCTCGCGGTCACCATGAGGCCGAGTCCCTTGAGTTTCCTCGTCGCGAAGCTCACGGCGGGGGTCGGCAAGGCCTCGGAGATGATGACCGTATTGAGCTTGTTGGCGCCCAGGACGCCCGCGATCTCCCGGGCGAAGTCCTCGGAGTTGAATCGCCGGTCGTAGCCGACGATCATCGGGCCCTTCAGGTCGATCTTGCGCTCGGCGGCGGGTCGATGGGCCTCGATCTTCACGCAGTCGGCCACGGCCTGGGCCGCCATTCGGACGTTGGGGAATGTGAACTCGCGCGCCATCATCCCGCGCCAGCCGTCGGTTCCAAATTTGATTTCGGGTGCTTGAGCCATGGCGCGATTGTATCAAAAAGCCGGAGTTCGCCGAATTTGATGAAAAGGCGAGGCTGCTTTATCGGCCGAAGTTTTCCATTTTAACGGTGCCAGCCCTTAGGAGTTTTCTCGTTAGGCGGGACAAGGCATCAAGCTTGAGGGTGTAGACCTGTTGCGTAGGGGGCGGATTCGGGACGTTCATCTGGGTTCGGCTTGATCGCCGCGTCGCCGGGCCCTGCCGGCACGGGCGGCTCTCGGGTGGCGCGTCAGGCGGTCGGCGACAAGAGAGCTCGTTGCCGCCCGCGACGCCCCGGCGTGCCGGTCGATCAAGGGGTAGCGTTCGGGATGTTCGACGGCATCCAACTCCAGATCGGCGTCAAGATCGGGCCAATGGAGATGCGCGCCGCCAAGCAAGCGAACGTTGCGGATGGCCGATAGCGGGGCATCCTGGAACCAGGGATGCTCCAGGAACGACAGAACATATTCCCGCCTCCCGATGAGGAGCCAGAACCCCCGGCTCGAAACAATTTCGACTTCAATCTTGGAAGTGCCTTTTCCAGGCGCGAATGATCGCATCCTTGTGCTCCTCGATGATACGCTGAAGCTCTCGTAACTTGAGCGACGACAGGCCGGAATGCTGATTGAGGGAAACGAGCGGTTCAAGCCAGAACTTGGCCTCTCCCTCCGGACAAGAGACGTGGACATGCCTGCGGGTCTCTTCCCGCGAAAAGAAAAAGAACCGGTAGTTCTTGTAGCGAAAAATCGTCGGGCTCATGGCGCGCGTTCGTGAAGTCGTGTTCGGCTTTTCCCACTCAGCCGCGGGCTAAGTATAGCAGGACTTCCAGATATCCGCCAAACCGCGCGATTTTGATTCGTTTGACAAAATAGTTAGGAAAAGCGAATATATGGCGAACGCAAGCTATGTACGAGCGCTCCCACTCGCCGGCCGCGACGGGCCGCCTGATGGCGAGGCTGGTCCCTCACCTGTGGCGGATGTCGGTCGCCGACATGGGATTGACGGCGGAGCTCACCCGCACCCAATTCCTCGTCCTCTCGGCCGTTCAGGCCGGCGGGAGAGCCCCCATGGGAGCCTTGGCGACAAGCCTCAAAAAGAGCCTCCCGACGGTCACCGGCCTTGTCGACCGCCTCATCGACTGCGGCTATCTCCGGCGATTTCATGACTCCGCGGATCGCAGGCGCGTGCTCGTCGGATTGAGCCCCAAGGGGGAGGCGCTTTTGCGCAGGCTTGAGGAGGCGATCGGCCGCGCTTGGGGGAAAATTCTTTCCGATCTCCCGAAAGATGAGCTTGAGGTGTTCAGCCGCATCGTCGCGAGGCTCTTGGGGCGTTTGGCCTGCTGATGAGAGCCCGGCCATCCTTATATATAGGAAGGGCGCTTGCGGCGGCGCTCGTCCTTGGCATCCCCGCGCCTAGCCGGGCCCTGGAAGTCCTGGTCAGCACGTCGTTTCCTCCCCGCCCGATCGGACTTGAGGAGGCCTATCAACTCGCCCTTAAGAGGTCCGAGACGCTGGCGATCAGCTCCGAGGCCGTCGTCCAGGCCTTGGCCCAGCTTGACACCCTTTGGGCCGCGGCCAAGCCGACGATCACCTCCAATCTGTTTCAAAAGTGGGAGACGGCCATCCCGGTCCAGTACCAGCCCTTCAGCCCTCCCAGCCAGCAGTCGGCGATGTTCAACGTCAAGCAGCTTGTTTTCTCGGGATTCCGCGAGATCCTGGCGGTTCAGGCCGGCAGGGCGAACAAGCGCCAGGCGATTTACAACAGGCTTCGGGCACAGGACCTTCTTTATCAGAGCGTGGCCGCCGCGTATTACAACCTTTGGAACATCCAAAAAAACGTCGCGATCGACCAGGAGATGCTCAAGATTCTCAAGGACAGGGCCAGGGACCTTTCGGCGTGGGTCCGCATCGGCCGGTCCCGCGACAGCGATTTTCTGGCGACGGACTCGCAGAGGGCGCAGACGGCGGCCCAGATCTCGGCGATGGGAGCCCAGGAGGGCGCCGCCGAGGAGCTGATGATTTTTCTGACCGGAGTGGAGGCGCGCTTCATTCCTAGGGAGGACACCTACACGCGCCCGCTGCCTCTGGCCAGCTATGTCGACCGCGTTCCCGGGCGTCCCGACGTCCGAGCCCAGAAGCAGGCGGTGGAAAGCGCCGCATACAATTTGAAGAGCTCCCAACGCCAGATGATCCCGTTGATCACCTTCCAAGGGAACTACTATCCCGTGCAGCCCGGCTTCCTCGACGTCATCAAATGGGACGCCGGTTTCTACGCGTCGATTCCTCTCTACACGGGAGGCCAGATCGCGGCCTCGATACGCATGGCGCATTCGCAGCTGCGCGGAGCGGAGCAGAACTATTCCCTCGTTTTGCGGACCGCCATCCAGGAGGCGCGCACGTATTACGGGAATCTCGTCTACGGCCTTGAGAGCGTGCGGGCCTATGTCGATGCGGAGGCGCTCGCGTCCAAATCGGCCGAGGCCCAGATGCGCGACTATCGCCGCGGCCTCGTGACCAACATCAGCGTGCTGGACTCCCTCACGACCCTGCAGCAGACGAGGCTGACGCTCGCCGCGTCGCGCGCCCAGGCGTTGCTCTCCGCCGTCCAGCTCGCCGTCGCGGCCGGGCGCTCCACGGAGAGCCTGCCGGAGGCGAAGCTGCCATGAGCGCCGAAAAGGGCTCCCCCGACTCGGGCGTCGCCGGAAAGGCCGCGAAGTTTTTTGCGGCGGCGCGGGCGTTTTCCCTCTCCGACATTTCGATCAAGAATCCGGTCTTCGCGTGGATGCTCATGACCGGCATCGTCGGCTTCGGGGCCCTCGCGTTTTTCCGCCTGGGCGTCAGCCAGCTGCCTGACGTCGATTTTCCGGTGATCACGGTGACCGTCACCTGGGCGGGGGCGCCGCCCGACGTCATGGAGGCCGCCGTCGCGGACATCATCGAGGACGCCGTCATGAGCGTCAACGGCATCAAGCTCGTCCAGTCGATTTCCCAGGAGGGGATGACGCAGATCATCATCCAGCTCAACCTCGACCAGGATATCGACGCGGCCTTGGAGCAGGTGCAGACGTACATCGCCTCGGCGCAGAAAAACCTTCCCCAGACGATCGACCCGCCGACCATCACCAAGACGAACCCCAACGACCAGCCCATCATGTGGACCGCCGTCTACGGCGCCTCGACCACGCTGCGCGACATCGCGCTTTTCGTGCGGGACCACTTGAAGGACGCCATCACGACCATCAACGGAGTGGGAAACGTCTTTTTGGGGGGCTATGTCGACCCCCAGATGCGGGTGTGGTTCCATAACGACGCGATGGTCAAGCGCGAGATCGCCTTTGACGACGTCATGAACGCGATCAACTCCGAGCATCAGCTGACGCCGACGGGGTGGCAGGACAAGGGGCCGACGGAGACGTACGTCCGTGTGCATTCGGAGTTCCGCAACGCCGCGGAATGCGAGGAGATCATCATTCCCGTCCGCTCCGTGCTGGGCCCCGTGTGGCGGCGCATCCGTTTGGGCGACGTCGCGCGCTGCGAGGAAGGGACCGACGAAGTCCGCAGGGTGTCCCGCTTTAACGGGATTTTCCCGACCATGGGCGTCGGGGTGATCAAGCAGCACGGGACCAACGCCGTCGCGGTGGCCGACGCCGTCAAGGCCAAGGTCGCCTTCCTCCAGCAGGTCCTGCCCAAGAACATGAAGATGGGCGTCGTCATCGACACGACGAAGTTCATCAAGGAGTCCGTCCACGAGCTGATCTTCACGCTCGTCATGGCGGTGCTTTTGACCTCGGCGGTCTGCTACCTCTTCCTGGGCACCTGGAGCGCGGCCTTGAACGTCATCCTCGCGATACCGGTTTCTTTGATCGGCGCCTTCATGTTCGTGGCCTTGTGGGGATTCACCTTGAACAGCTTCACCCTCATGGCGCTCTCCCTGTCGATCGGCATCGTCGTCGACGACGCGATCATGGTCCTGGAAAACATCGTGCGCTACCACGAGTCGGGCATGAGCCGCGTCCAGGCGTCCCTGGTCGGCGCGCGAGAGATCACGACCGCCGCGATCGCGGCGTCCCTCGCGATCCTGGCGATCTTCGTCCCGGTCGTTTTCATGCGCGGCATCGTAGGGAAATTCTTTTATCAGTTCGGGATCACGATGTCGGCGACGATCCTGCTTTCCTTGATCGAGGCCTTGACGCTCGCCCCCATGCGCACCTCGCAATTTTTGACCTTGCGCGGCGAGAATTTCGCCACGCGCAAGGTCAACGAGGGCATGGAGAGGCTCTCCCGGGTCTATCGTTCGGCCTTGGGCTGGTGCCTCGACCGGCGATGGCTCGTTCTGGGAACGGCGACGGCGCTCTTTGCGCTCTCCCTTTTGTCCGCCAAGGCCCTGCGCAAGGAGTTTATCCCGCCCCAGGACCAGAGCCAGTTCATGGTGACGATGTACACCAAGATGGGGTCCTCCTTGGCTTATACGGACGGCGTCTTTCAGGTCGCCGGGAAGTTCTTGAAGTCGAGGCCCGAGGTCAGGCGCTACTATCAGGCGGTCGGCGGTTTCGGGGGGGGGCTCGTCAACCAGGGCATCCTCTTCGTCGTTCTTAAGGACCCGTCGGATCGTCCCGTCGCGGCTCCATTTAAAAGACGCCCGAGCCAGCAGCAATTCATGGGCTACCTTCGTCGCGAGTTGGCCAAGATTCCCGGGGTGCTGCGCGTGGCGATCCTGGACCTTTCCCAGACGGGGTTTACGGCGCAACGAGGTTATCCCATTGAGTTCGAGGTGCAGGGGCCTAACTGGGACAAGCTCGTGGGCTACGCGATGGAGATCTTCCGAAAGCTGAAGGATTCCGGCCTCATGCAGGATCTCGACACGGACTATAACCCCAACATGCCCGAAACGGAGGTTTATCCCGACCGCAACAAGGCCCTCGCCCGGGGCGTGCCCGTCACGACGGTCGCCAACGCGATCGCCGCGATGGTGGGTGGAATGAAGATGCTCCCTAACAAGTACACGGACGCGACCGGCCACCGCGACGACATCCAGGTGAAGCTGAGGCCCGGCGACAACGAGGAGCCCGCGGATATCGATCGGATTTGGATTCGAAACGTCCAGGGAGAGATGGTGCGCTTGAAGGATGTCATCAAGATGGAGCCCGGCAAGACGCTTCTCACCATCACCCGCTACAACCGCGAGCGCGGCATCGGCATTTTTGGAAACTTCCGCAAGGATAAATCGCAGTCGGACGTCATCGACTACATCCAGCGCCTCGCCTCGGAGATCCTTCCCAAGGGGCAGGGCTACCACCTCGCCATCTCCGGGAGCTCCGAGGCCTTCCAGCAGTCCTTCCGGAGCCTCTTTTTTGCCCTGGCTTGGGGGATTTTCGTCGCTTACATGGTGCTGGCGAGCCAGTTCAACAGTTTTATCCACCCCGTCACGATCCTGCTCGCGCTTCCCTTCGGCGTGACGGGGGCGCTGGGGGCGATGAGGCTCACCGACACCTCGCTCAACAT
>JAJYFI010000027.1:6869-10434 GCA_021790955.1 bacterium
TCATCCTGCTGATGGGCATCGTCAAGAAGAACTCGATCCTGCTCGTCGATTTCACGAACGTCCGCCGCCTGGCGGGAATGGAAACCCGCGCGGCCTTGCTCGACGCCTGCCCGGTGAGGCTGCGCCCCATCCTCATGACCTCGGTCGCGACGATCGCGGGGGCGATTCCCGAGGCCTTCGCGCTCGGCCCCGGAGCCGAGATCATCCGCCCGATGGCGATCGCGGTGATCGGAGGGGTCCTCGTTTCGACGATCCTCACCCTCATCGTGGTCCCGTGCGCCTACAGCTTGCTGGCTCCCTTCGAAAGCCGCCGACACGACAGGGATTTGCGCGAGGCGCTCGAAGTGCTTGGGGAGCTGCCGCCGCGGCTGGCGCCAGAGGGGGGATCTGGAGCGGCGGGGTGATCGAAGCGGGGACGCCGGGCGGAGGGCCTCCGGAGGCCGAACTCGTCCTGCGCGCGGCCGATGGGGACCGCGAGGCCTACGCGGCGTTGGTCCGGCGCCATTCCCCGAGGGTTTACTCTCTCTGCGCGTCGATGCTGCGCCGTCGGGAGGACGCCCAGGACGCCGCCCAGGAGGCCTTCGTCAAAGCCTGGAGATCGATTCGGCATTTCCGCGGCGGATCGTCATTCGCCACGTGGATCTACCGCATCGCGGCGAACGCTTGCCGGGATTCCCTGCGGCGCCGGTCGCGCGCGCAGGCGGAAGCGATCGACACGAGGAGGCCCGGAGAGCAGGGACGCTCCTTGGAGCCTGCTGCAAAGACGACCGACGAGTCGACCAGGATCGAAGACGCCGATGCGGCGGCGAAAATATTGGGCCGCCTTTCCCCCGACCATCGTCTGATCCTGATCCTCCGCGAGGCCCAAGGCTTCAACTACGGCGAAATCGCCCAGATCCTGGACTGCAGCGTGGATGCCGTGAAAGGGAGGCTCAAGCGCGCCCGACGGCAGCTCAACGAAAAATTGCGACACTTTTCGGCGCGCGAGGGCGTCTAATAAGCGTGACTCACGAAGAGATGCGGGCGGCGCTCGACGAGTTCCGCGACGGCGAGTTGGAGGCCGCCGAGCGATCCGAGATCGAAGCGCATCTTCCGTCGTGTCCCGGGTGCCGGGAAGAAATCGAAGGCGCCCGCAGGGCCGCCTTCCTCTTTTTCCCGCCGGCCGCGGAGCCGGCGGGCTTCGACGCCGAGCGATTCTCGCGTCTCGTCATGGCGCGGATCGCCGAGGAGGAGGCCGACCGCCTTGTCCCGTCGCGGCCGGCCATCCCGTGGCGCCGCCGGCTTGTTCCGGCCATGGCCTTCGTGGCGGCGGCTTTGGCCCTTTGGGTGCGTTGGGGCTCTTCCGGCCGGGAAAGCCTGGCCGCGGACATTCTTTCGCGGCAGCGTGGAGGCGCCATGGTCTTGGATTGGATGGAGGAGCCGACGGACTCCGGCGTCGAGGATTTGGAGAGCGCGGCTCTCGCCCAGCGATGACCGTTCGCGCGACGTGGCTTCTTGGGGGCGTGATCCTGGGCTTCTTGGGGGGGGCCTGGTGGGGAGCGCGGCACCAGATGGCGCTCCACCGGCGATTCTGGCGCGAGGGGCCCAATACCGAGCTTGTGCTGGCGCGGTTCACCAATCGGCTTCAGTTGGACGCGTCCCAGCAAGCCGCCGTCGGGCGCGTCTTGGAGACTTACAAAGGGCGTATCGCGACGCTGCATCGCGATACGCGCGCGAAGTTCAGGGCCGTCCAGCTCGCGATGCGCGCGGATGTCGAGCGAACCCTCAACCCCGAGCAGCGGCGTCGGTTCGAGAAGCGCGCCGCGGCCTGGGATGCGCGGCATCCCGAATTGGCCGGGAAGCCGCCCGTTCCTTGATGCGCGCAGGCGCGGGCTTGCGGCGGGACCTCCTCCTGTAATAGGGTGAACGCATGACTTGGCTCAGGAGATGGGCGTTGGCCGCGGCGCCGGCCCTGGTCGGCGCGGTCACGGGCGGCGCCGCGGCGGCGTTGGCCGCGGCGCCAGTCGCCGTCGACATTCCGCTATCTAGCGCCACGGTTCCCGGGGTCGTCTATATCATGCCTCAATTGGAGAAGCCCCAGGCGAAACTCACGTGGGGGGACTGCGTCAAGATCGCCCTCAACAACGAGCCGAGCCTTCTGGCGGCGTGGAAGACGCAGCAGGAGCAGCTCGCGTCCTATTACAACAGCTATAACGGCTTTCTGCCGAACGTCCAATTGACGGACACCTACAACAAATTCCAGGGCTTGACCGGCGTCAGCTACTCCCAGGGTTTCGTCGCCAACTACCCCTACGAGCCGCAGGTGGCGGCCGGCCTGAACGTCTTCAATTACTCGGCGCTGGCGAGCATCTGGTCCGCCCGGGCGCTTTGGCTCTCCTCCGTCGCCGGCCGGCGGGGAGCGGCGCAGGCGCTGCGCTACAACCTCAAGGTCGCCTTTTCGAATCTCCTGTACTCGCAGGCCTCCATCAAGGTCAACTGGATGATCCAGGATCTCTGGCGGCGCAATTACGAGATGGTGCTCCTGCGCTACCGCTCGGGGCAGGAGTCCAAGGGCAACATGCTCATGATGCGAGGGCTTTATCTCAACGCCTTGGAGGCCTATTACCAGTCGTTGCGCAATTTGCGGCGGAATCAGAAAGCCTTGGATCAATATCTGGGCCGGGGCGACTTCAAGCCCCTGGAACTCGACGCCTCGTTCCCCTCTTCTTACGTGGTCCGGGTTCTTCCGGACGACGCCGCCCTCGTCCGGATTTTGGAGGGACGGCCGGACGTGGCGACGCAGAAGGCCGCGGTCAAAAGCGCCGAGGCCGGCTTGAGCCAGTCGCGGTCCCTTCTCATCCCGCAGGCCAGGGTGAGCGCCAACTATTCCCAGCTGGGGCAGCAGTTCTGGCATCAGGACGCCCAAAGCAACTACAGTCTCGTCGGGATGGTGAGCTTTCCTCTTTTGTCCGGCGGCCTGACGAACGCCTGGTACCAGATCAAGTCCGCGATGAAGGCCCGGGACGCCGCCCAAGAGCAGTTGCGCGTCGTCGAATACGCCGCGAGGCAGGATTTGGAAATCACGTGGTCCTCCTTCGCCTCCGCCCAGGACCAGCAGGAGAACCAATACAACATGCTCCTGGCCCTGCGCGAAAGGAACGCCGAGGACGACGTCCTTTATCAAGCGGGACTCATGGTGTTCGACATCTGGGAGCCGATCGTGGCGCAGCGGCTGTCGCAGGAGCTCACGTACCTTCTGGCCGAGAACACGGCGCTCCAACAGGAGGCGAATTGGGAGAGAGCCTTGGGAAAGGAGCTGGGACAATGAGCAAGGGCGCGAAAATCGGCGCGGCGGCGGCGGGGATCCTCTTGGTCGCGGGAGGGCTCGCGGGGTGGCGCCGCTATCGGGGGAAGAGGAGCGCGGGGGATGGCTTCAAAACGGTCGTCGTGCAGGAAGGCCCCATCGCGGGCGCCGTCGGCTTCTCGGTACGCGACAACACCATCCATATCTATAAAGCCAAATCCATCATGCTTGCCGCCGGCGGTTGCGTGAATCTGTTCCGCCCACGTTCGGTCGGTGAAGGTT
>JAJYFI010000258.1 GCA_021790955.1 bacterium
CGTTATTTATTTTTTAATGATAAATAATAATGATAATAAAAAGTATCTCGATATTGAACGACCCAAAATTACTCCGAAAAAAAATCCACTTCTTTGGTGGAAATACGCAATTAATTGTCAAAATAACCATATGACCTCCCAGCGTAGTTTGTCACGAAGGGAAGGGAACTTCAAGGTGTTGAAGCGGTACGCCTCGGAGTTCGGCGGAAAAACCGTCGTGGAAATCGGGCCTGGGCGCGGGGCCCTCACCTCCGAGCTGATTGCGACGGGCTGCCGGGTCGTCGCCGTCGAGATGGACCGGGCCCTTGCCGCGCTTTTACGCCGAACTTTCGCCGAGGCGGCATCGCTCGAGCTCCATGAATCCGACTTCTTGTCCTTCGACCTCGCGCCCTACGAGAAAGCGCGTCCGGCCGTCGTGGGCAACCTCCCCTACGCCGCGGCGTCCCCCATCCTCCAAAAAGTCCTTGCCTGGCCGTTCTGGAGCACGGCGGTGTTCATGTTCCAAAAAGAGGTCGCCGAACGTCTAACGGCGGAGCCCGGTTGCGCCGACTACGGCGTCCTGACCCTCTCGCGCTGGGCAAAATCGGACGCGGAGCTGGTCCTGGAGCTCGGCTCCGAGTCTTTCCGGCCCCGGCCGCGCGTGAGCTCGTCGGTGATCCGGTTCCGTCGCCTTGAGAGCCCGCGCGTCCCGGCGCGGGACGAGGCGCTGTTTTTTCGAGTCGCGAAGGCGGCTTTTCAAGAGCGCCGGAAAATGGCCGTCGGCGCGATGGCGAGACTGCTCGATATCCCTCGATCCAGGGTGGAGGCCGCCTTCAGGGCGCTCCGCCTCGATCTGGAGCTGAGGGCCCAGGACATCCCTCCCGAAGCCTACCGAGAGCTTCCGGCGAGACTCGGGCTGCATGCGGCCTCCGTCTAAGCTGCTCGCCGCGGTCGCCGGGGCGGCCCTCCTTTACGTTCTGGCGCTGCGGGCCTACTATGTCGGCTTTTTCAACGACGACGCTTTTTACATCATCGGCGCCCGGTCGCTTTGCTTGGGGCGCTACGCCGAGCTCAACGCTCCGGGACATCCGCCGCTGGTCAATTACTTTCCGGGGTATTCGATCATGTTGGCGCCCATGGCCGCGCTTAAACCCTCGAGCCTCCTTGCCTATCAGGCCCTTTCCATCCTGCTCGTGGTTCTGACGCTCTGCTTCCTTTGGCGATGGCTGCGCGGAAACGGCGCCTCCGAACGGGTGGCGACCTCGGCGATCCTGCTCTCGGCGTTTAATCCTCTGACGCTCAGCCACTCGGGCGTCGTGCTTTCGGAGATCCCCCTCGCTCTTTTTCTGCTTCTAAGCCTGCTTGCCATGCGTCACGCTTGGAACCGCTCGACTCCGATCGGATGGTCCATCGCCTTCGCGCTTACGGGTTTCTGCGCCATCCTGCGGCCCGAGGCCGTTTTCCTGCCTCTGGCCGCGGCCGCCATGATCGCCCGTGAGCGGCGCTGGAGGCTGGCTCTGCTCGGACTTCTCCCTTTGCTGGGATTCGCCGCCTTCTGTCTGCGCAACAGGCTTTTGGAAGGGACCTGGCTTGTCTACGGCCTTGAGGCCGTCGATCCCTACCGGACGGCGCCGCTGAAGGAGGCCCTGTCTCATGCCTGGGAAGGCGCGCGCTATTATACGGACCTCATCTTCGCCGGAACTTTCTTCCGCGCGCCTTTCGCCGCGCCCGGGCTTCTTTCCAGCGCCGTCGCCGTCACGGGGGCTCTCGGCGCCGCCTTCGGCGCCTATCGGACAAAAAAAGGAGGCGTTGAAGGCGTGCTCGAGCTTTACCTGGCCGCGATCTTCATCGTGTTTTTGCTATGGGGAAAGAAGGCCGGACGCTACCTGCTGCCCGTCCTGCCGTATCTCGCCGGCTACTTTTTCACGGGGATCGAGGCCTTATCAAGCGACCCCGCCGTCAAAAGACGGCTCGTCGCGGGGGCCTGCGCTCTTTCTTTGACGTGCTGCGCCTTCCCGGATTGGCGCATCGTGCATGCCTCGCTTTTCGAAACGACGCCCCTCACCGCGCCTCCACGGGCCGCCTATGCCTGGGTCAAAACGCATGCCTCGGTCTCCGACCTCTTCGCGACGGAATGGGACGGCCGCTTTTATCTCAAGACGGGACGCGAAGTCCTCCATCTGCCCCGTCCCTCTTCGCCTCAAGAGCTCGCTCGTTGGCTCTCGGATCACGGCGTGCGGTACGTCTTCGTCGAGTCCGCCGTCTACGCGATGAAGCCCGCCAACCCGCGCGCCTTCAACGCTCCCTGGAGCAGCGGCGTCCTGCGCGCGATTCTGGAAAAAACAGGTCGCAGCCGGCTCGCGTTTGAGGATCCGACGAGCGGCTCCGCAATTTACCGAGTCAACTGAGGTATAATCCGCCCATGCCCGCGATGACGAACGCCCGGCTCCCGCTCTCATCGCTCCTGCGGAAGATCCGCCGCGGGGAGGTGGACACGGTGCTCGCGGTCTTTCCCGACATGCTGGGAAGGCTCATGGGCAAGCGCCTCACCGGCCGCTTCTTCGCCGACGAGGCCGCCAGGCACGGCGTCCAAGCCTGCGCCTATCTTTTGACCGTCGACATGGAGATGGAGCCCGTCCAGGGCTATGAGCTGACGATCTGGGAGAAAGGCTACGGGGATTTCCGAAT
>JAJYFI010000028.1 GCA_021790955.1 bacterium
AGCCGTCGACGACGGCCTCCCCGAGCCCCCGGATGTCCATGCCCGGGCGGGAGGCGAAATGGAGAAGCCGGCGCCTGAGCTGGGCCGGACAGGCGGGGTTGTCGCAGCGAAGCGCCACGAAGCCCTCCTCGCGGGCCAAGGGGCCGCCGCAGGAGGGACAGGACTTGGGCTCGACGACCCGGCGAAAATCCTTCTTTCTCTCCTCGAGGGCGACGCCTACGATGTGGGGGATCACCTCCCCCGCGCGCTCAAGCCACACCGCGTCGCCGATGCGCAGGTCGAGCCTCTTGATCTCGTCGAAATTGTGGAGCGTGGCCGAACGGACGGTGACCCCCGAGCAGAAAACGGGCTTGAGCTTCGCGACCGGGGTCACGATCCCCGTGCGGCCGACGGAGAACTCGACGTCGAGGAGCTCGGTCTTGACCGCCTCGGCCGGATACTTGACCGCCAAAGCCCAGCGCGGGCTCTTGGCGGTCTCGCCCAGCTCCGAGCGGAGCTTGAAGGAGTCGACCTTCACCACGATGCCGTCCGCGGCGAAGCCGAGCTTCGGCAGGATCTTCGATTTGAAGTCGCGGTAGACCGCCGCCGCCTCGTCGATCGTCCCCGCGGTCCAGACGGGCTCCGGCACCGGGAGCCCCATCTCCCCCAGGCGGCGCAGGAAATCCTGCTGGCTCTCCGGAACGCGGCTCCCCCGCCAGACCCCGTAGGAATGGGCGAAAAAGCGCAGCCGACGGCGCCCCGTGATCGAGGGATCCTTTTGGCGCAGGGAGCCCGCCGCGCAGTTGCGGGCGTTGACGAAGGGCTCGCGGCCGGCCGCGATCTCCTCGTCGTTGATCTTCCCGAAGTCCTCGTCGCGAAGGAAGACCTCGCCCCGGACCTCCAAGACCTCCGGAAAGCCGGATTTGAGGCCTTTGGGGACGGATCTCATCGCGAGCACGTTGGCCGTCACGTCCTCTCCGGTCTCCCCGTCCCCGCGCGTCGCGGCGCCCACGAGTTCGCCCTTCTCGAACGTCAGCGCGCAGGAAAGCCCGTCGATCTTGGGCTCGATGACGTAATGGATGGGAACCTGGCGCTTGAGAAAGCGCTTGAGCTTCTCCTCCCATCCCCGGAGATCCGCCTCCGAAAAACCATTGTCGAGGGAGAGCATGGGAATGGCGTGGCGCACGGGCCTGAAGGCCGCGCTGGGCCGGCCCCCGACCTTGCGCGTCGGGGATTCCGACGCGCGGGCCTCGGGGTATTCGTCCTCGAGGGCCCTGAGGCGGAGGACGAGGGCGTCGTAGACGCTGTCCGGGACGGCCGGCCGGTCCTCCTCGTAATAAAGCCTGTCGAGCCGGCGGATCTCCCGCCTAAGCTTCTCGATGTCCTGGAGAATGCTCTTCGGGATCACGCTTCGTCGCTCTGATCTTGTCGAGGATGCCGTTGATGAATTTCGTCGACTCCTCGGTCGAGTACTTGCGGGCGATCTCGATCGCTTCGTTGATCGCGGAAACCTTGGGGGCGTCTCCATGGAGGAGTTCGTAGGCGGCGAGGCGCAGGATGTTCCTGTCGACGACCGCCATGCGGTCGATCTTCCAATTCTTGGCGGCGGCCTCGATCGCCCTGTCGATCTCCTTGCGCTTCCTGATCGCGCCCACCACGAGAGACTCGGCGAAAGCGGCCTTCGACTCCTCCTCGGCGGCCCTCTTCTCGTCGACCGCTTCGGGCCGGACGGCCCGCAAGGCCTGCTTCGCCGCAAGCCCCGACGAATCGACCAAATAGAGGGCCTTGAGGGCCCACTCCCGCGCGTCGCGACGCTTACCCACGGTCCGGTGCGCCGAACCTCAACATCTCGATGGCGCTCTCGGCGGCCTCGCGGCCCCGGTCGAGGCTTCCCCGAGTGCGCGCCATGGCCTGCCTGAGATTGCCGACGGTGATGACGCCGAGGAGCACCGGCACCCGGGTCTTAAGGGAAACGTCCTGAAGGGCCTCGAACACCGCGCTCGAAAGATGGCGGTTCTGCGGGGTCTCCCCCTGGACGATCGCGCCCAAGGCGATCACCGCCCGACAGCGACCCGAAAGCGCCTCCTCCTGGACGGCCCAAGGGATCTCCCAACTGCCGGGCACCCGCACCACGCGCAGCTTCGAACGGGGAATGCCCCCCGCTTCCAAGGTCCTAAGGCAGCTCGCCAGGAGGCGCGAGGCGACCTCCTCATTGAAGCGCGAGCAGACGACCGAGATCGCTCCTCTTTCCTTCACGGCAGGGCCTCCTCGGCGAGCCAATGCCCGAGTTTCCGGCGCTTGGTCTCAAGATAGCGCCGCGTGTGCGGCGTCGGCGGCATGGCGATGGGAACGCGCTCGACCACCTTGAGCCCGTAGCCCTCGATGCCGATGATTTTGCGGGGATTATTCGTGAGGATGCGGATCGTCGAGAGGCCCAAATCCGCCAGAATTTGAGCGCCGATGCCGTACTCGCGAAGATCGGGCTTGAAACCCAGAGCCAGGTTGGCCTCGACGGTATCAAGGCCTCGGTCCTGCAGGGCGTAGGCGCGCAGCTTGTTCAAAAGGCCGATGCCGCGCCCTTCCTGAAAAAGGTAGAGGAGCGCCCCGCGTCGCGCCTCGGCGATCTGCTTCAAGGCGGCGCCGAGCTGCTGGCCGCAGTCGCAGCGCGCGGAGAAAAGGGCGTCCCCCGTCACGCAGGAGCTGTGGACCCGCACCAGGACGTTTTTGGCGCCCGCCACGTCCCCCCTCACCATGGCCACGTGCTGCTTGCCGGAAAGGCTCTCTTGGTAAAGATGGATCGTGAACTCCCCGAAGTGGGTGGGGAAGCGGGCCGACGCCATGCGCTCGACGAGCCTCTCTTTGGAGAGGCGGTAGCTGATGAGATCGCGGATCGTGACGATCTTGAGCCCGTGCTGCCTCGAGAGCCTCCATAACTCCGGGACCCTCGCCATCCGTCCGGATTTTCCCAAAATCTCGCAGATGACCCCCGCGGGCTTGAGCCCCGCCAGCCGCGCGAGGTCCACCGCGGCCTCGGTGTGTCCGGCCCGCACGAGCACGCCTCCCTCGCGGGATCGCAGCGGAAAGATATGGCCGGGCCGGATAAGGTCGTCGGGCTTCGTTTTGGGATCGATGAGGGCCTTGATCGTCGCCGCGCGGTCGTGGGCGGAGATGCCGGTGGTGGTCCCGCGGCGGGCGTCGACCGAGACGGAGAAGGCGGTATCGCGGCCCGAGGCCGTCGCGTTCACGGCGGAAGGATCCACCATGGCGTGCAGGCGCAGCTCGTCGAGCCTTTCAGGCCGCATCGGGACGCAGATGAGCCCCCGGCCGTGATGGGCCATGAAGTTGACCGCCTTTTCCCCGGCCTTCTCGGCCGCGATCACGAAGTCGCCCTCGTTTTCTCGGTAGGGGTCGTCGACGACGATCACCATGCGCCCGCGGCGGATGTCGCGGATCGCCGACTCGATCGAGTCGAGCTTAAGCACGAACGAGCCCCCGGCTCTCCAGGATCGAGAAAACATAGCGGCCGATGAGATCGGCCTCCAAATTGACCCGTTCCCTCGATCGGCGGGATCCCAAATTGGTCGCCGAAAGGGTTTCCGGGATGAGCGCCGCCTCGAAATAATCGTCCCCGACGCCGCTCACCGTGAGGCTCACCCCGTCCACCGCGACCGACCCTTTTTCCGCGACCAGCCCCCGAAGGCGCTCCGGAAGCGCCACCCGCAAACGGGCGAATCCTCCCGCCATGCGCTCGATTTCGAGGATCGGCGCGCAGGCGTCGACGTGCCCGCTCACGAGATGGCCCCCGAGGGGGTCTCCCATCTTGAGCGAAGGCTCGCAGTTGACCCGGTCGCCCTTCTTGAGCGCGGCCAGGTTCGTCCGGGAGAAAGTCTCCGGGCTCACGTCGAAGCCCAATTGGCCCGGACGCTTCCGGGCGACGGTGAGGCAGACGCCGTTGACCGCGAGGCTCGACCCGATTTTGAATCTGCCCGCCGCTCCGGAGACCGCAAGCCCTATCGAGCGGGCGTCGATCGACGCGACCCGCGCCATATGCGAGATGAGGCCCGTGAACACGGCCTCATTCTATTCAATAAAGGCCGCGGCTGTCAGGCCGGCCGCGGGCAAGTCCTCTCGCGCCGCGCGCGCCTTGCGTCTCGACGGCCGGCCCTGTTAGACTAACGTGTATGGACACAGGGAATCCTCCTTGGGCTCACCCCATGCGGCGCCGAGGCGACATCAAGGGCGCTGAACTCCTTAGGGAACTCGCTCTCGACGTGCGATGGTCGTGGAATCACGCGGCCGACGTGATCTGGGAGCGCCTGGACCCCGCGCTCTGGAGAATGACGCACAATCCCTGGCTGCTTCTCCAGACGATCTCGCAAGATCGGCTGCGCGCGGCGCTATCCGATCCGGCCTTTCGCAAGAAGCTGTCGGAGCTCGCCAAGGCCCGCCGCAGCGATGCTTTTTCCCCCGCCTGGTTTCAAAAGGCCTATCCAGGCTCCGATCTCTCCTCTGTGGCCTATTTCAGCATGGAATTCATGCTCAGCGAGGCCCTCCCCGTCTACTCGGGAGGGCTTGGCAACGTGGCGGGGGACCAGCTCAAGTCCGCGGGCGATCTCGGATTGCCGGTCACGGGCGTGGGCCTTCTCTATCAACGCGGCTACTTCCGTCAGGCGATCGACGGAGACGGCTTCCAGCAGGCCTACTACCCCTACAACGATCCCGGCCAGCTCCCCGTTAGCCCCATGCGCGAGCCCGACGGCGAATGGCTGCGCCTCTTGATTCCGCTTCCGGGCTTCCCGCTGTGGCTGCGCGCCTGGGAAGTCCGAGTCGGGCGGGTCCGCCTTCTTCTTCTGGATTCAAACGACCCCGCCAATCATCCCGCGCACCGCAGCATCACCAGCGAGCTTTACGGCGGGGGGCCGGAGCTGCGCTTGAAGCAGGAGATGATCCTCGGCTTGGGCGGCTGGCGTCTTCTGCGGGCCGCGGGCCTTAATCCGGAGGTCTGCCACTTAAACGAGGGCCACGCGGCCTTCGCGATCCTCGAGCGCGCCAGGGACTTTATGGAGGAGAGCGGGCGATCCTTCGAGACGGCCCTGACCGTGACGCGGGCGGGAAATCTTTTCACGACGCACACGGCCGTGCCGGCGGGATTCGACCGCTTCCCGCCGTCCCTGGTGGCGGGCTTTCTCGGCCCTTACGCGGAAAAGAAGCTGGGCATCTCCCTTAAAGATTTTTTGGCCCTGGGCCGCCAGAACCCCGATGACGAATCGGAGTCGTTCAATATGGCCTATCTGGCCGTCCGAGGCAGCGGCGCGGTCAACGGCGTCAGCAGCCTGCACGGCGAAGTGAGCCGCCGGATCTTCCAGCCTCTTTTCCCGCGCTGGCCCCAGAGCGAGGTGCCGGTCGGGCATGTGACGAATGGCGTCCACATGAGGAGCTGGGACTCGGCCCATGCCGACAAGCTCTGGTCCGAGATCGGCGGCAAGGAGCGCTGGCGCTCGGAAACAGAAGAAATCGCGGGCGCCATACGCCGGATTCCCGACGCCAAGCTTTGGGAGATGCGGTCGGCCACCCGCAAGTCCTTGGTCGAATATGCCCGGGAGCGCTTGTCGCTGAATCTGACCCTGTCGGGAGCGCCGCGTCAGGAAGTCGAGAGGGCCAAGCGCCTCTTCGACCCCGAAGCCCTGACGATCGGTTTCGCCCGCCGATTCGCGGCCTACAAGAGGCCCAATCTTCTGCTGAGCGATCCCGAGCGGCTGGCGAGGCTCCTCGGCGACCCCCGCCGTCCGGTGCAGCTCATCATCGCGGGCAAGGCCCATCCCGCCGACGAGCCCGGGCAGGCCCTGATCCGCGAATGGATCCGATTCATCCGGCGTCCAGAAGTACGCGAACACGCCGTTTTCCTGAGTGATTACGACATGCTCCTCACCGAGAGGCTCGTCCAGGGCGTGGACGTCTGGATCAATACCCCCCGAAGGCCATGGGAGGCCAGCGGCACGAGCGGCATGAAGGTGCTCGTCAACGGCGGCCTTAACTGCTCCGTGTTGGACGGCTGGTGGGCCGAGGCTTACGCCCCCGAGCTCGGCTGGTCTCTGGGCGACGGCGTGGAGCACGACGACGACCCTTCCTGGGACGCGGCGGACGCCAAGGCCCTCTACGACACCCTGGAGCGGGAAATCATCCCCGGCTTCTATGACAGGGGCCGCGACGGCATCCCCGCCGCATGGATCTCGCGCATCCGGGAGAGCATGGCGCGACTGACGTCCCAGTATTCGACGAAACGTTCCGTCCGGGAATACGCGGAGCGCCACTACCTGCCCGCCGCCTCGGCCTACCTCAGGCGCGCCCGGGAGGCAGGAGCGCTGGGGGAGCGCCTCGCTTCGTGGCGAAGGGAGCTTGAAAGACAATGGGGCCTGCTCCGCTTCGGCGCCCGCTCGGTCCGCACGAGCGGCGCACGCCACGACTTCGAGATCGAGGTCCATCTGGGCGATCTCGACGCCTCCTGGATCGGCGTCGAGCTTTACGCCGAGCCCCGCGGCGGCCTCCGGCCTTTTTGCGCGGAAATGGAGCGGGCCCGCGAGCTCCAGGGAGAGACCGGGCGGAACATCTACCGCGCCTCGGTGCCGGCGGATCGCCCGGCGACGGATTACACGGCGCGCGTCGTTCCGCGTTTTACCGAGGCCGCCGTGCCTCTTGAGAACTGCCGCATCCTCTGGCAAGAAATCTAGCCTTGGGCCTGCTGGCCCCAATGTTGCGAAGAGCCATTTGAGGAATGCCATGAAAATTTCCGTGATGGAGTGCCTGGATTGGGAAAGCTCGAACAGCCCGGGGCAGATGGCGAGCTTCTCGAGAGCCGTGACGGACGCCGGGGTCAACATCGAGGCCCTTTGGAGCTACCGCCACGACGGAGGCCACCAGATCGCCGCGATTTCCAAGAGTCCGGCGCGCCTCGAGAAACTGCTGAGATCTCTTGGGATCAAGACCCGCAAATCCAAGGTCCTCTATGCGGCCGGCAAGGAGACTCCCGCCGCCGTCCCCGGCATCCTTGAAAAGCTGGCCGGGGCGGGAATCAAGGTCAATTACGCGGACGTCCTCGGGACGGGAGACCAATTCAGCGCGGCCGTTTGGGTCGAGGACAAAGACTTGCCCGCGGCGCGGCGCGCCCTACAGGCCTCGCGAACTATCCTGTAAGAGCTCCGCAAGCCAGGCAAAGCCAGCCCGCGTGCAAAAGGAGGCCGCCGGCCGGGGTGACGGCAGCCTAACGATGCGTCCGAGTCGTCGCGGCGGCGATGGACCCTTGAAACAAGAAATCGGCGCCGACCCTTTGCGGCCTCATGTCCTTGAGCGACAGCGCCTGTTTCATGCGGCAAGCGCCGCCGAGAAGTTTCGGGGCGAAAAAGACTCGGACCTCGTCCGCCAAGCCCCCCTTGAGGAACGCCGCCCAAACCTGGGGGCCGCCCTCAACGAGGACCGAGCGAATGCGGCGACGGCCAAGTTCCGTGAGCGCCTCTTCGAGATCCACCCGGCCGCCCCGGCCGGCGGCGACGGCGATCACCTCAGCGCCGGGCGCCCTTCCACGCCGGGCGCTCAAAATCCAGGTCGGAGCCTCGCCGTTTAAAACCTTGGCGCGGCGCGGGATTTTAAGGCGCGAATCGAGCACCACGCGAACGGGGTTGCGGCCCATCCCGCGGGCGGTCAGCGACGGGTCATCCTCCAGAACGGTCCCGATCCCGACGAGCACGGCGTCCGATTCGGCACGCCAGCGTCCGACCAGCCTTCGCGAGGCCGGAGAGGTGATCCATCGCGACTCGCCGGAGAGGGAGGCGGCCCGCCCGTCCAAGCTCAGGGCCATTTTAAGGATGACGCGCGGTTTCAGGGACGCCGGACGCCTCATGCGCTCCAAAAAGTCGGCGTTGAGCGCGCGGCCCTCGCGGCCCAGAACGCCGGAGACGACGCCGATGCCTCGCGACCGCATCAGCTTTTGTCCCCTCCCCGCGACGCTCGGGTTAGGGTCCTGCGTGGCGTAGAGCACGCGCGCGACCCCCGCGTCGGCCAAAGCCTGGGCGCAGGAGGGCGTTTTCTTGCCCGGAAACGTGACGCAAGGCTCGAGGGACACGTAGGCCGCGGCGCCGCGCGCCCGCCGTCCCGCGAGTTTGAGAGCCTCGGCTTCCGCGTGCGGCCGGCCGTAGGCCCGGTGCCACCCCGTGGCGATGAGCCGCCCATCCTTCACGAGGACGCAGCCCGCCATGGGATTCGGGAAGACCCGCCGCCGCCCGCGAGCCGCGAGATCGAGGGCGAGCCGCATCCATCGGACATCATCCGGATTCATCGGAGCGCCGATTATATATAATCGCCGTGTGCCGACCAGCCCGACTTCCCCCTCGGACGCCTGGAGCGTCGAGGACTCCGCCTCTCTCTACAATCTGAAGGGCTGGGGCGGCCGATATTTCGGGATCGCCGCCAACGGCCACCTCGTCGCCCAAACCCGCCGCGGGCCCGAGGGCGCGATCGACCTCAAGCGCGTCGTGGACGACGTCGTCTCGCGCGGCGTCAAGCTTCCCGTCCTCATCCGATTCCAAGACATCCTGCGCCATCGCGTGGAGCTTCTCAACGAGGCCTTCGCGAAGGCGATCTCCCAGAATCAATACAAAGGGAAGTTCCTGGGGGTCTTCCCGATCAAGGTCAACCAGCTCCGGGAGGTGGTCGAGGAGATCGCCTCCGCCGGAGAACCCTACCGCTTCGGCCTCGAGGCGGGCTCCAAGGGCGAGCTCATGGCGGTGCTCGCCATGAACGCGAACGATTCCCTCACGATCGTCAACGGCTACAAGGACGAGGCCATGTTGCGCCTCGCTCTCCTGGGCCTCAAGCTCGGCCGCCGCGTCATCGTCGTCATCGAAAAGCCGCAGGAATTGGGGGCGCTGCTGCGGCTCTCGCGCGAGGAGGGCGTCAAGCCCCTGATCGGCTTGCGCGCCAAGCTCCAAACCCAGGGCACGGGCAAGTGGAAATATTCGGCCGGACATTCGGCCAAATTCGGCCTCACGACCCCGGAGATCCTCGCGGCGCTCGAGGAGCTCAAGGCCGCCTCCGCCCTCGACGCCGTCAAGCTTCTTCATTTCCATATCGGCTCCCAGGTCCCGGACATCCAGGCCATCAAGGACGCGCTCAAGGAAGCTTCCAGGATTTACGCCAAGCTGCGGCAGAAGGGGCTTCCCCTCGAATACCTCGACTGCGGGGGCGGCTTGGGGGTCGACTACGACGGCACGCACACCGCGACCGACGCCTCGATGAATTACACGCTCAAGGAATACGCCGCGAGCGTCGTCGGGACCGTGCAGGAAGTCTGCCGCCAGGAGCGCGTCCCGGAGCCCGATCTCGTGACCGAATCGGGCAGGTCCCTCACGGCCCACCACTCGGTCATCGTCGTCAACGCTTTCGGCGCCGTCGCCGGCACCTGCGGCTTCCCTTTCAAGGAGACCCCCGACGAAGCCGAAGGGGTCAAGGCGCTGCGCAAGCTCATCCACGATCTCAACGCGAAAAACCTCGCCCCTGCGTATCACGAGGCCCTCGGGCGGCTCTCCGAGGCGGACGCCCTGTTCAAGCTGGGTTTTTTGTCCCTCGAGGACAAGGCCAAGATCGAGTCCCTGTGGGGCGAGTTCATCGAGAAGCTCTCCGAGCTTTCTCCCCGATCCAAAGGCGCTCCCGAGGAAGTCCTGGCGGCGGCGGAGTCCCTGCGGGACCAATACCTTTGCAACTTCTCGCTCTTCCAATCCTTGCCCGACTCCTGGGCGATCGGTCAGGTCTTTCCCATCATGCCGATCCATCGCCTGGAGGAGCGCCCCGACAAGCGCGCGGCCTTGATCGACATCACTTGCGACTCGGACGGCAAGATCACCCGCTTTGCCTGCGCGAAGAAGGCCGGCGGCGGACTTCCCCTCCACGACCTGCGGCCGGGGGAGCCTTACCATCTCGGCGTTTTCCTCGTCGGCGCCTATCAGGCGACCATGGGGGACATCCACAACCTTTTCGGCCGCGTGAGCGAAGTCCACGTCTTCTCGGATCGCAGCGTTCCCGGCGGCTATTATCTCGACAAGATCATCCCCGGCCAGACCGTCCGCCAGGTCCTCTCGGACGTCCAATACAGCGACGCGGAGCTCGTGGGCAAGATCCGCGCCGCGGTCGAAGCGCGCGTGCGCGCGGGCAAGCTCAGGCCCAGCGAAGGCGCCGATCTCCTAAGCCGCTACGAGGCCATCATGGATGAATACCCTTATTTTGATCCCGGCGTCTCGGTCGCGCGGCGGCG
>JAJYFI010000259.1 GCA_021790955.1 bacterium
CTGACAAAAAGGCCTATCCGCTGCGCATCAACGCCGAGGTGCTGAACGCCATGCAGCGCTGGGCCGACGACGAATTGCGTAGCCTCAACGCGCAGATCGAGTACGTGCTGCGCGAGGCGCTGCGCAAGGCCGGCCGATTGCCGGCCGAAATCGCCAAGCAAAGCACCGACGTCCCGGTGACCCCTCATGTCGGGAAATCTCAGAGGATCAATGTCCGTTTGCGCCTCTCGCCGGTTGTCCCAGTCCTCAAGGAGACCCCCGCTTATCGCCGCACCTTCCGCGCTTTGCTCTCGCATCCCGAGCTCACGGACCGGTTTGACGACGAGATCTTGGCCTACTCCCACATTCATCATCTGGACCCCCGGCTCGTCAAGGCGATCGTCGCCGCAGAGTCCCAATTTTGGCCCGGCGCTCTTTCTCCCAAGGGAGCGCGGGGCCTCATGCAGGTGATGCCGCGGACGGCCCGCGAGATCGGTCTTGCTCCCGGCGAGCTCTACGACGCCGAATCCAATCTCAAGGCCGGAACGGCCTACCTCGATCGGCTTTATCGGGCAGCTTGGCTTTCCTACCGTTTAGGAGACCTGCCCTATGAGGCGGCCCCCTACGCCCTGCGCCAGCGGATCGTGGCGGCCTATTATGCGGGCCCCAAAGCCCTCAGGCGCCGTTTCTTTTCCGAGCTCGCCAGCCGCAGAGTCCGCGGTCGAAGGCTCAGTCTGCGCCGTTGGCGCTATCGTCGCCGGATGTCTCGACAGATCACGGCGTATGTGCGCAAGGTCATGCTCTTTTATCACTCGCCGGCGACGGATTTCCGCCGGCCCGTGGCGCCGAGCAAGAATTGCCCCATGATCGCCTGGGCTCGGCTCCTGCCCTATCCTTACTAAGGAGCCCCGCCAGGAAGGAGTCGAGGGACAGCGCGCACTCGTCGGGGTCCCGGGATGGGTTAATCCAAAAGGCCGGGATGGAAAGCGCGGCCCTCGCGGCGACCCGGAGCCGTCTGAGGAGAATCCGGCCCAACCTCAACGGCCTCCGGCCCCGGAAATTGAGCATATACTCGGCCATTTGCGGGACCCCCACTCCGACGACCAGATGGAGGGCCAGGGCGCGCGCGGCATGCCATCGGCTCGCGGGGAGGATGCGGGTGCGCCCGTCTATGAAGGGCCTCGCGAGGAAGATCGCGCTCAGCGCCGCCGCGGGACGGATTCGGTCCGCAGCGAAATCGATGTCCACCAGATGCTTGGTCGGGAAATCGAGGCGCGGGAAGGTTCTTTTGAAACCGGGCGGAATATCATCGAGGGACTCCCGCGCATCAAAGGCGAACCGGAGGGGAAAGGCGCGCAACGCCATGTCCGAGCCGAGAAGGGGCGTGTCATCCGAGAGGATGCCGAGCTTCGTGCGGCGGAGCATCGCGAGGGCCAGCCGGCTCTTTCCGCCTCCGGACGGGGCGAGATAAAGCGCCCCTTGCGATCCGCGGGAAAAGCCCAGGGCATGCACTCGATGAAGACCTCGAGCGTCCAGATCCTCGCCGAGCCGGGATAAAACGGCGTAATGGGCGATCTCGTGGGCGATCTCGTGCTCGTCCGCGAAGACGGCGGCGGAGTTTCTCATGTAGTCGTAGAGGCAGGTCGCCCTCCCCGCAAAGCGGATGTGGCGGCATGACCCCTCGTCTCGATAGAGCAGGCGACGGCCTTTTCGGGGACGCCATGCGCCGCGGTTTCCATTCATTTCCGGAAGAGCGGCGTTCTTCCTGATCGTCATCGAGAGGCCGCCGCAGGGGCCCTTGCCGCGAAAAAAGGAGAAGTCGCGTTCAAGGCTCCGCACGACTCCGGCTTCGCGGCTGCGGATGCATGCGGCCGCTCCGTAGATGTCGAGATCCAGGTGGCCCCAAGCCGATTCTTCGTCCCTCTTGATCAAGAGCGGCCCTCAAGGGAGTCCCGGACGGCCCGATGGACCTCGTCCCAGGCGACGGCCGCGCCCGGGGCGGCCGTATTTTCGGTCGTGTAGAAATAACGCTTCCAGAGCGGGCTCACGATTTTCTTGAGGCGCCCGTAGCTGTAAATCTCGTTGGGGCTCGTGCACGTGAAGATCGCGATGGTCGGCTTTTGAAGCGCCAGGGCCAGATGCATCGTCAGGCTGTCTCCCGTCACGACGGCGGCGCAGCGGGCGACCTGCCGCAGGTGCGCCTCGAGGGTCGGCCGTTGGGAGAAACGGTGGACATGACAGCCGTCGTTTCGGAGCTGCTTTTCCAGATGATCGAATCCCGGCCACCGCTTAGCCGGCCATCGGGGCCCCGCGCGGGTTTCAAGCCCGACGAGATCGGGCTCGGGGGACGGCATGCCGCGGGGACGGTCGATCCAATATTCCTCGCCGTTGAACGCGAGGCCGGCCATGCGAAAAAGCATGTCCTGCCAGCTTCGAGTGTTCTCGCTCTTGAGCCGGTCGGCTTCCTGCCGGCCAAGGCGCGAGATGAGGCTCATGTCAAACCACGGCGCCGCGTTGTCCGTGTACGTCAGGGTTCCGTTCGATGAGGGAGCGCAGCCGACAAGGGAGCCATATCTGATTCGAGACGCGATCCTCGCCAAGGCCGCATCTTC
>JAJYFI010000260.1 GCA_021790955.1 bacterium
CTCGCCTTCAATGGCGCCTACAAGGACGCGGCGCCCGTTCCACAGGGCGATCCCTACCTCTCGGAAAGCCTGCGGCACTGTCCGTCGTATTGACGGGGCTTACGGCCCGAATTAGGCGGCTAGAAGTTCCCGGCAGGCCCTGAGGACGTCCTCCGCCTGAATCGCCTCGATGTCGCCGACGCCGTCGGGCCCCTGCTTGTAGAGGACCCTGGAGCGCGGATGGCGCCAAGGGGCGTAGACGCGGGGATCCACGGGGCCAAAGAGCGCCACGCTCGGGGTCGCGACGGCGGTCGCCAAGTGCAGCGGGCCGCTGTCGCATCCGATAAAGATTCTCGCGCGGCGCAAAAGCTCGGCCAAGTCGAGGAGGCCGGTTTTGAAGCTTAAGGCGGCTTTCCCTCCCGAATCGGCCGCGACGCGCGAGGCGAGATCCTCCTCTCCCGGCCCCCAGACGACGACCGAGGGAATTCCGAGCTCGGAGCCGAGCTGCTCGGCCACGCGGCCGAAGCGCTCGGGGGGCCAGCGCTTGCGCCGTCCGAAATGGCTCGTGCCGGGGTGGATGACGGCGTAGGAGACCAGATTTTTGGATTGCAGGAATTCATCGACGCGATCGCGGCTTCTCTGAGAGTCCGGCAGGCGGAATCTGGCTTTCGCGGGATCGGCCCCGAGAAAGGCGGCGGCGGCGAGAAACTTGTCGACGAGGTGGGTCGGCTTCGGAAGGGGCGGAAAATGGCGATGGGCCCAAAGGTGGCTTCCCTCGCGGCAGTCCGCGGCGCTAAAACCCACCCGCAGTTTGCCGCCCGAGAGAAAGGAGAGAGCCGCCCCCTTTAAGTTTCCCTGAAGTTCCAGGACGACGTCGTAACGCTCCTGGCGCATCTCCTTGATGAGCGAGCGCAATTCTCGCCACGTGTCTCTCCACGCCGCGGGCCGCCGAAGGCCGCGCTGCCAGCGTTGGCGTGGGTAGAGATGGACGCGGTCGACGGCCGGATGGCCGGCGATGAGCTCGTAGGCCCTGTCCTCGACAAGGAAGCCGATGCGGGCGGCCGGGAAGCTCCGGCGGATCGCCTCAAGCGCCGGCAGGACGCAAATGACGTCCCCCACGGCGCTGAGACGCGCGATGAGAAGCCGCTCGAAGCGGATCGGGTGGTTCAACCGTCGGCGGCCCGGCGTCCCAGGCCCGCGATCCAGCGGCGCAGCGCGGACTCCGAGCCCAGGGGGCGAGGATCAAAGGCGTAACGGAGCCCGCGAAGCGACGATCGGACGCGCGCCTCCATGCCGTCGTCGCAGACGGAGTCTAGAAGGACGATCGCGCGGCCGTGAGCGGCGGCGCGATCGACGATCTCGCGCAGGGCGGCCACGGCGCGGGAGCGGGCCTGAGGCGTGGCGTCGGTCCTAAGCGTCGCGGCGGAGGCCCGAGCCAGCCCAAGACGCGCCCGGAGGGCGGCGGCGAGCCGGGAAAGCGCGTCCACGGAGGCGGCATCAAGCGCGTCGATGCCCGATCCGCGGCCGACGAGAACAAGCGTTTCCGAAGAGGGGGTTCTCGACAGCCGTCTCGCCCGCTTCGCCAGGATGCCGGCAAAAACCGGAGCGTTTCCAACAGGAGCGCTCCACGCGAGAGGAACGGGAGAGCTCGCCTGCTCGAGAAAGAGCGTCGTGCGATAGCGGGGATACTGCTTTAAAGCGTTGATCATGTCGGCCGAGAGCGTGGGGCCCAGGCCCAGGACGAAGCGCGTCTGCATGACGAGCTCATTTTGAGGCTCGGCGAAGAGGGGAATCGCCAGGATGCGGCGGATGCGGCGGGCGGCCAGGGCGTCAATGGCCCTCTGGATGGCGGCAGGATTTGCCAACCCTGCCGCGAGGGCCGAGGGAGCGGCGGCTTCGGCGGCGTTTCGGAGCGCCTCAAGAGCCCGGCCGTCTTCCGGTTCGCCGCCACGGGCCAGCAAAAGGAGGCCCAGCGGCGCGGGCCTTCCGGCGACCGGCGGCTGCGGCGTGGCCTTCTTCACGGGGATGGGCGGGAAAGGCACGCAGGATGAGAAAAACGATGCCGAAGCCGCCAGGGCGGCGACGACGAAGAAGATCGAAAGACGTCTCATCAGGCCTCCCTGCGTTCTGAATGGATGAGGCTGATCTCATGCCCGTTCCTGACGGAGTCAAACCAGCGTGAAAATTCGGCCGCCTTCTCGCGCACGATCTCTCCCGCGAGGCGGACCTCCCCTTCCCGGTTCTGCAAGCTCTCCGCCACGAGCGATTCGAGATCCTCCATGCGGTAGAGATAGACGTGGTCGAGTCCGTGGACGCTCTCGTCCACGTTGCGAGGCATCGAAATGTCGATAAAAAAGAGGGATCGTCCCATGCGGCCGCGCATCGCTCTCCTCACGATCTCCGAGTCGACGATCGGGCGGGGGGATGCCGTCGAGGCGATGACGATGTCCGCGATCGAGAGCGCCCTGGGGAACTCCTCCCAGGGGATGGCCCTGCCCCCGCAGCCGTCGGCAAGCTCGCGGGCGCGATCCCAGCTGCGGTTCGAAATCACGATCTCCCTCGCCGAACGGGAGCGCATCGTCCGCGCCAGCGTCTGGGCCATGGCGCCGG
>JAJYFI010000261.1:0-491 GCA_021790955.1 bacterium
TAGGGCTGCGGGAGCCGGGGCGGGAAGTAGACCTTGACGACCAGGTTGTCCTTGATCTGGCGCAACACGCTCTTGGTGCCGCGGGAGATCGAGTAGATGTGGCCGGCGGAAAGGTCGGCCCGCGCGTAAACGTAGCGCGCGACGACGTTGAGGAGAACGACGATCACAACGACGAGACCGGCGCCCGTCCAGGTAAAGACTTTCTCAAGCCGTCGGGACGGCGTCGAAGAGGCGGCGGGATCGGGCATTAGGAGAATCGGCGCGTCCTTAGACGCTGGACGGCGAGATAAAGAAAGACGAAGGCGACGCTCGCGAAGTAGATGAAATCACGGGTGTCGAAGACGCCGCGGGCCATGTTGGAGAGATGAGAATCGACGCCGGCCGCCTCGGCGAAACCCATCAAGGCTCCCGGAAAGAAATTATCGATCTTGCCCAGGACGAAAAAGACGAAGCCCGTGATGAAAGCGCCCACGAAGGCGACGATCTGGTTT
>JAJYFI010000261.1:501-2586 GCA_021790955.1 bacterium
GACGAGGCGAACAGCCCGATCGCCCCGTACATGATCCCGAGGCAGTAGAAGGCGCAGAGAACCCCCGAAGCCTCTCCCCAATCGATCACGAAGGGCTTCTGCGCCAAGGCGCCGACGGCGACGGCGAAGAAGGAAAGCCCTCCGATCGCGACCAGCATGAATAAAGCGAAGCCCAGAAATTTCCCGAGCGCGATATCCCAATCCTCGAGCGGCAGGGTCGTCAAGGATTCAAAAGTCCCGGACTTAAGCTCGTCGGCAAGAAGGCCCATCGACAGCCCCGGGACGAGAAAGGTCAGGATCAGGGGCACAAAGTCCATCATGGTCTTCAAACTGGCTTGGCCGACGAGAAACAGCGGCAGGGCGAAAAGATAGCCGGTCAGCAGGTAGAAGACAAAGAGGATGACGTAAGCCGCAGGAGACTCGAAATAATTGCGAAACCCTCTCAGCGCGATCGCGCGCACGGCGGACCATTGGAAAGGCAGCCAGCTCACGCCTTTTCCTCCCGGGTCAATTTCCTGAAGACCTCCTCGAGGCTAAGCCTCTCTTGGCGCATGGCCACGATCGGCCAGCGCCGCTCCACGGCGAGATCGAAGATCTTCTCCCGCAGATCGTGTCCCGCGGCCGATTCGAGGAGGAACCCGTCTTCCTCGCCGTCCACGCGCTCGGGGCGAAGGTTTCCCACGCCGCTTAAGCGGCTCAAAGCCATGCCGATCTCGGCCGGCGGCCCCTTGAGAGCGACATGGAGGCGGTTTTTGTCCTGAAGATCCCCCGACAAGCTCTCGGGCGTCCCGTCCGCGACGATGCGGCCCGCGTTGATGATGATCACGCGGTCGCAAGTCGCGGCGACCTCGGAGAGGATATGGGTCGAAAGGAGAAGCGTTTTTTCCTTCTTGAGATCGAGGATGAGCGCGCGGACTTCCTGCACCTGGTTGGGGTCCAGGCCGGAGGTCGGCTCGTCCAAGATCAGAACCTCGGGATCGTGGATGATCGCCTGCGCCAAGCCCAGGCGCTGGCGGTAGCCCTTGGAGAGCTCGCCCACCTTCTTGTCCACGGCTTTTTTAAGGCCGCAGATCGCGACGGCGTCCTTGACGCGACGGAGGCGCTCCTCCGGATTCTTGATGCCGCGCAAAAGCGCCGAATAATGCAGGGAGTCGACGACGTCCAAATCCTCATAGAGGGGATTGTTCTCGGGCAGGTAGCCCGTGCGGCGCCGGATCTCCATCGAATCGTGGGCGACATCCTTGTCAAGGACGACGGCGCGGCCCTCGTCAGCGGGGAGGTAGCCGGTCAAAAGCCGCATGGTGGTCGTCTTGCCCGCCCCGTTGGGGCCGAGAAATCCCACGACCTGCCCCTTGGAAATCTCGAAATTGAGCCCATCGACCGCGGCTTTCCCTCCGAACCGCTTCGTCAAATCGATCGCTTGAATCATCTGTTTCCGGGTGAATTTTTACAAAAAATGCGATAGGCCTATCAAGAACGCGCGGAGAGCCAGGCTCCCAGAGCATGACGCTCGTCTTCCCGCAGGAATCCTGTCGCCGCCAACAGCGCGGGGTAGAGGAAAACCAGGGCGAGCCGCAGTCCCGCGTGCGCGCCCGAGGAGCCGAGGCCCAGCGCTCTGGAAAGCGCCCAAACGGCGGCGAGAGCCGCGGCGGCGTGGAGCAATCTCCCGTACTCATACGGGACCGGGTAGAGCGATCGCCCCCACCCATAAAGAGCCCCCGCCATCGCGAGGTAGGCCAACGGCGTGGCCCACGCGGCGCCGACGATACCCCAGCGGGGGATCAATAAAAACAGGAAAACGACGTTCGTCACGGCCCCGACCGCGGTCGCATACGCCACCCTCTCGGAGCGATGCGCCAAGGTCGCCGGGGCGATCATGTTGATGTAGACGCCGTAGAAGAGGTAACCCAGGGCCACGATCGGCACGATCTCGAGACCAGGCCAGTAATCCGGATGAATGAGGGGCTTGCCCGCGAAGACGTCGAGCCTGACGGCCCAACTCGCCAAGAGAGAGATAGCGAGGAAACCCATGCCGCCCACGACCCTAAACTACGTCCGGACCCTGGCCCAGGTCGCTCGAGAACG
>JAJYFI010000262.1 GCA_021790955.1 bacterium
ACCGAGTAGGGCGCCTCCGACTTGTCGAGCAGGAATCTGACGGCGACGCCGCGTTTGCGCGCGTCGACGAGAGCCTTCGCGATGGGCTGGGAGGTAAACGCGAACATGGCGATGTCGATCGTGGATTGAGAGAGGTTGATCAGATCCACGAGCCGGTAGGTCGTGGCGCCCTTGGGCGAGAAGGTCGCGGCCGGGAACTTCTTTCCTCTAAAATACCGCGCCGAGGCGTAGCCGGAGGGCGGCTTTCCCAGGTCCGGCTGGGAGACGCCTTGCTCCGCCTGGGCGATCGTGCTCGCCGAGGACCACATCCACTTCCAATAGTCGGTAAAGGAGCTGATGAGGCCGGGATCGCTTCGGAAGAGGACATTGTTGTAGTCGGCTGAATTGGAGTTCTCGCTCCAATTCAGCGACCCCGTCTCCAAGAGACGGCCGTCGAAGACGGCGAACTTGTTGTGCTGGATCCCGTAGCTGTTGAGTCCCCGGATGACACGGATGTCGACGCCCGCCTTGACGAGGCTTTCCAGGACTCCCGAGCGGATGTTCCCGTCGTGATGAGGGAAGGTGTAGCCGTAGTCCATGAGGATCTGGACTTTGACGCCCCGGCGGCGCGCCTCGATGAAAGCCTTGCCGATATTATCAAGGTCGAGCTCGTAGAGGGCGGCCTGGATCGTGCTGCGCGCGCCGCCGATGGTCTTCGCGATCACCGATGAGATGTCCGTTCCCGTGCCGGTGAAATAATTGGCCATGCCTCCCGGCTGGGAGGAGGCGTTGGAGGCGGCGGCCCGTTGGAGGCCTTGGGCGGCGGTGAATCGGATGGCGCCCGAGGCCAAGCCGTTCAGCGTTCGGAAATCGGCGGTTCCGGGCCACGCGACGTCCCCGGCCGGAGCGACGCGCGCAAGAGAAAGCGTCAACGACACGACGAACGCCAGACATCCCAACGCGCCCGATCGGCGCTTCGTGGATTTCATAACCTCCACGAGAATACTAGAATCTCAAAGCAAGACCAAGGGCCCAAGGTCTCGCTTTCAAAGGGACCAAAGGGCCCATATTCCATGGGAGCGGCTTCTCAGCGTCCTCGTCCTTTCCTATATTTAGGGATCGCGTCCGTCGGCTTGTCGCTCTTTTCGGTCCTCGGCGCGCTCTTCATCCGCGGCTCCGGACCCACCTACGACGAGCCGGTTCATCTGGCGGCGGGCTATACGGATCTAGTCGACGGGCGCTATCGCCTGAACTCCCGCGATCACCCCCCGTTCGGCGAAATGTGGGCGGCTTTTCCCCTCCTGGGCCGGAGGCTCCGAAGCTTCCGCCAGAGCGCCGATTGGCTGCGCGAAGACTCCTATGACTTCGCGGACCTCTTCCTCTACCGCAACGTCCTCCCGGCGGACAGGCTGCTCGACAGGGCGCGGCTGTGGAGCCTGCTCTCGTGGGGAGCCCTCTTGGCGCTGGCGCTCGCGGAATGGTCGGCGCGGCTTTGGGGCGCCGCGGGAGCGTCCTGGGCCATGGTCTTTTTCGCCTTTTCTCCGGCCCTCATCTCGAACGCCGCGCTCGTCACGACGGACGTCCCCGCGGCGGCGTTGTACTTCGCGACCTTTTGGCTCTTGTCGAGGCGTCCGCGGGGCGCGGCCGTCTGGACGGCTGCCGGAGTCTCGATGGGCCTCGCGCTCGCCTCCAAATTCTCCATGCCGGTCCTGCCCTTGATCGTCCTCGTCTGCCTCTTAAGCGACTCAAAAATCCGACGGGAGCCCCCTTCCTGGCGCTCCTGGCTCCTGATGGGAGCCGCGGCCTTCATCGCCGTCGCCGCGGTCTATCGCTTCCGCTACCTGCCCCTGTATTTCGACGGGCTGGCGGCGACGCTCCGCCGCATCAACGCGGGCCGCAGCTCGTTTTTTGGGGGCCGCTATTCGACGACCGGCTATCTTCTCTATTTTCCCGCGGCCCTTCTGATCAAGACGCCCCTGCCGGCTCTGGCCTTCGCCGCGCTGGGCTCGTGGCTCTGGCTGAAAAACCCCGATGTGGACGGGCTCTGGCGCGCGTTCCCGCCGATCGCGTATTTCATCCCCGCCTGCTTCTCCAAAACCCAGATCGGCTACCGGCATATTCTGCCCGTCTATCCCTTCCTCGTCCTTTGGGCCGCAGGAGGCGCGGCGTGGCTGTGGCAGCGCTCTTGGGCTTGGCGCTCGGCCGCGGCGCTCGGCGCGATTTGCCTTGCCGCCGGAGTCCTACGCGCCTCCCCCTATCAATTGGCGTATTTCAACGCGATCGCGGGCGGACCGTCCGGCGGCTACCGCTTCCTGGCCGACTCCAACCTCGATTGGGGGCAGGACTTGAAGGCCCTTGCCGCCGAGCTCAAGCGTCTGGGGAATCCTCCCGTGCTTCTGGTCTATTTCGGCGTGGGCGACCCCCAGTTCTACGGCATCCATTATTTTCCCATGGGCATGGTCACCAACGTCGGCTCGTCGCGCCGACGCGGCGACACGCCCATCGATTACGATTGGCGCTATCTCGCCGTGAGCGAAACGAATCTCCAGGGGGTCTATTACGCGGACAAACAGGCGTTCGCCTGGCTGAAAGACTTAAAG
>JAJYFI010000029.1 GCA_021790955.1 bacterium
GGGGCCGTAGAAAGCGTTGACGCTGCTCGGACGCAGCAAGGCCATCGAGGGAACCGCCCCGTCGATGCTCGCGGCGCCCGAGCTGTCCACGTCGCCGGCGAGGTAGTCGTGCGCGGCGTTGAGATGATAGTAGAGGCTGATTTCGCTGTGCATGCCGTGCCAGGTGTAGCTGGACTGATACCACGTGAAGCTGTTGCTCGTGCCCGGAGAGGTCGGGGAGGACCCGAGCGTCAGGACGTTAACGCCGTTGATATCGTAGCCGTAATTTTGGCCCGAGGAGTTCGAGCGAAGGAGAACGCCAATCGAGGTGCCGGGCGCGATAGCCCCCGTGAACGGCCCCGATTGAGTGAAGTTCCCCACGTAGGACGCCAGGTAACGGCCGTTGGCGTCGAGAAGGGTCACCTCATCGTCGTCGTTGATGTCCCCTCCCTCCCCCGAGGTCAGGTTCTGGGAGACGCTCCCCATCTCGAGCTGGCTGAAGACCGGCTCCATGGCGACGATCCCGGAGCCGGCAATCGTCACGGTTGAGGAGAGGAAGGCATTGTTGGGATAGGGGTGCGGCGAAGAAACGATGGAGATCGACTGGGATGTCCATCCCGACCCGCCGTTGTCGTAATGGGCGCTGGGGCCCAAACAGTTCGCGACATTCACGTACTGGCCCTGCGGTTGCGCCGAGACCTTGCCGACTTTGCTCGTCGTGCAATAGCTGCCGTCGGGCAGCGTCAGGGTGTAGGTCGAGGCGTCCGCGACGTAAATCTTCTCGTTGACGAAAGGCTGGAGGGACAGCGGCGTGGAGCTCGGGTCGATCTGATAGACATAGCCGTTGACCGAGCCGGTCTGGGCGCAGGCAAACTCGCGCCGCTCGGTTCGAAAGAGCACGGCCCCGGTCTGGGCGTCCACGTAATACGTCCACGAGCCGCTTTTGCCCCGGGCGCGGAATTTCCAGGCCAAATACGGCTTCCCGAGGGCGAGGCTTCCCAGGACGACGAGTGTCCCGCCTCGGGGCAGGTCGCCGCAGTCGTTTCGCACCGCGAGGGCCGCCTGGGCGCGCGCCACGGTGGGCCGGGTCGGTAACGTGAGGTTCGGCTCGTAGCTCGAATCGAAACCCACAACGGCGTTGTCCTTGTCGAGATGGACATTGACCCGGGCGAATTCGACCGGAAGGCCGCGATAGCTCTGGCTGAACATCACGTGCTTCGTCCCGAAAGCCGCGTTCTGGCGCAGGACCGCCAGGGCCGAGGCGTCCACTCCCGTCAAAGCGGCCTGATCCTGGAGGAAGGCGCGAGCGGCGTTTTCCGGCGTCCCGGGACGCGGCGGGGCAAGCCGGCCCCCATGGATCATCGAAAGAGCCCCCGTCCGGGGGCTGTAGCGCGCTTTCCAACGGCCCGGAAGATTCTTTTTGAGCGCGGCAAGGGCCGAGAGGCTCGCGGCATCGGCCGTATGGCGGATGGCCGGGACGCGACGGTCGAGGTGGAATCGTTTGGCGTCGATCCGGCCTTCGGGACGGGGAAGAATGGCGAAGACGGGGGAGGCCGCGAGCGCAAGGGCCGCCGAGGCAAAGGCACGGCGCGCGGTCCTCAAGGCTTCCTCTCCAGGCGCATCACAAGGGATTTCGCGGCTTTGATTTGCAGGAGCTTGGAGGAATCCGTCTCCATCACGCGCTTTAAGAGCGCGTTCGCCGCGGCCCCCGGCACGGCCTCAAGGGCCTCGACCGCGATCGCGCGCAGATCCGGGTCGGACTGGGCCAGGTTCGCGGAGACCAGAGAAAGATCGATCGTCTCCCCGCGCTCGGCCAAGCCCCGCAGGACGGGCAGAAGGATTTCCGGCGTCGGGTTTTTCGCCAGCGTCTCCTTGAGGAGCGGGAGGCTGCCGTCATCCCTGAGCCCGGAGAGCGCCTCAAACGCCCGGAAGCGCACCCGAGAATCCCCGTCCTTGGCGCCCGAGCGCAGCGCGGCCGCCGCACCGGGCTCGTCGAAATGTCCGAGGGCGCTCATCACCGCCATGCGCACATCCGCGACGGGATCCGCCGCGGCCTTGAGGAGCGCGGGCAGCGCCTCCGAGCGCCGGATGCGGCCGAGGGCCGCGGCCGCGGCCGCTCTCACGCCGGGATCCTGGTCGCCCAGGGCCGTCACGAAGGGCGATCCATATTCATCGAAGAAGCCGAGCCTCGCGAGCGCGATCTTGGTCGCGTCCTGGACCGTGTCCGACGCGTCGGAGAGGGTTTTTTCCATCACCTTGACGGCGTCGACCCCGCCGATCGCCGAGAGCTTCTCGATCGCCCTCGCCCGGGCCCTGTTCTTGGCGAGGAGCTTGAGCTGCTCCACGGGATTTCCCGGCCGGCTCCGCCCGGCGCCTTCGAGAGCGACCGAGCAAAGCGTCTTGAAACCCTGCCTGTCCCCCAGGGCGTTAAGGCTGTAGGCCGCGGCAATGCGGACGTAGAGGTCCGGGTCCTTCAAGGCCTTGCGCAAAATCGGGAGAGCCGCCGGATTGCCGATATCCCCCCAGCTCCGCGCCGCGGCGGCGCGGACGGAGGCTCTGGCGTCATGAAGCCGGGACATGAGGACTCCCAGCGCCTTTTTGCCCAGATCCTTGTCGGAGGCCGACGTGGAGGAAAGCGGGGCCGCGAAGATCCGGGGCAAGGGGGCGGCTGAAAAAACGCAGAGCGCTGCCGCCATGAGACGCAGGGATTCGAGGCGCGCAGACGGGAAAGGCACTGAAAAAGACTATAGAAAATCCTTTACGGCCTTATTTCGCCCCCGTTACTAAAAGATTAATATAAAAAGACCTCATTTTTGCTGGCATTTCCCCGCCGGCCGCCCTATCCTTTCCGCAATAATCCATGAAACAACCGGGGCGAAGGCAAAAAAGGAGCATCCGGGGTCCGGCCGTACGGGCCCTGCGCCGATTGGCCTCAGCCATGCTCTTGGTCGGCGCGCTCGTCTTCCTGGCCCACCTGGCCGCGCAAGATCTCCGAAGAACCGGCGCCAACGCCTACTTCGCTTCTTTAAACGCGGAGAAGGCCGCGTCAGAGCACCTCTCCATCGAGAGAGACAACGAGGGCGGTTCTCCGCCGATGGCCGGCTCGGAGGAGCCCAAGAGAGAGTGCCTCGGGCCCGGGGAGGAATGCAGCATGACGCATGAAGAGTCCGGGTGTTGCGCCAGCGAGCGCTGCATGCCGGTGGGAGCCTATGCCTCGATCGAGGGCCGATTCCCCTACCTGAAGGTCATGTGCGTGGCGGTCCACCCGCCCGCTCCCAAGGTCTTCTCGGCCCCGGCCTGCCAGGGATTGGGCCAGTATTGCGGGGAAGGGTATCCCTGCTGCGCAGGCGCCCAATGCGACCCCGCAGCTCACGCCTGCCTGAGCGCGTCCTCGAACCGCTGGTGGCCCAGCTGATCGGCTACAGAAGCGTCCGCCTTCCGTCGCTGCTACTGCCCCGAGTTGTAGGAATAAGACACGACCGTCCCGCTCGAATTGAAGCGGATGTAAAGATCGCTGGCGGTCGACGTTCCCCCTCCCGTGATCGGATAGCGGAAGTCCAGGTACGTCCACGTGGGATCGCCGTCTTTTGTCCCCGTCATGTAGGGATTGCCGAAGATCTGTTGAATGTCCTTCTGGGACGTCTTGCCGATAAGGATCGTCTTGACGGCCGAGGCGTTGAACGGCTTGCCGACGTTCACCGCGTAGCTGCATCCCGCGGCGAGAGCCGCAACGAAGGCCAGCGCTGATAAAGCCTTTCTCATCGAGCCTCCTTAGGACCTTGCGGCGAGCTTCCTGAGCTCGGTTTCGACCTCGCCGTAATCGCGTTCCTTCGCGATGTCCGCCTCGACTTTCACCCAAGCGACCTTGCCGTCCTTGCCGACGAGCACCGTCGCTCGCTGAGCCGCGTTGATGCCGGGGTGGAAGAGGCCGTAGGCCTTGGTGACGGCGCGCTGCATGTCGGAGAGAAGCCGATGCTTGAGGCCCATCTTCTCGACCCAAGCCTTGTGCGACCACGTGGAGTCGACCGATACCGCCGCCAGCTCGGCGTACTCCGAGAACCGGGAAAGATCCTTCGTGAAGCAGGCATTCTCCTTGGAACAGGTCGGGCTCCAATCGAGCGGGTAGAAAAAGAGAGCTACCGGCCTCTTGCCGCGCCAGTCCGAAAGCCTGAAATCCTTCTTGTCCTGGTCCGGCAGGGTGAATTCAGGCGCCGTGGCGCCGACCTTGATGGGCGTCGTCTCTTTGCTTGGCGCTTCCTGCGTCATGGGGCTCATCATCCTTCCTCCTCTTGTTATTCAGCGCGAGCCACGGCGTGTCCGGAGCCAGAGGCTTGGGAGGCGTCTTGCCGCATGGCGCCCTCCCTGTTCCCTTTCTTTGCGCTTGCCCCCAGCACGCTGACGCGGGCCGCGACCTTCCTTGCCAAATCCCGGAAAGACCGGGACGGCCTCGAGTCGGGATGGGAAAGGATCACGGGCTTCCCTTTCTCGCCTGAATCGCAAATCTGCGGATCGAGCGGGACGCTGCCCAAGAGGGGCACCCCGTATTTTTGGGCGAGATTCTCCGCGCCGCCGCTTGAGAAAATCCTCGATTCCTTGCCGCAATGGGGACAGGCAAAAGCCGCCATGTTCTCGACGACGCCCAACACCGGGACCTGGAGCTTGCCGAACATGGCGACGGCCCGCACCACGTCCGCGGTCGCGACCGATTGCGGCGTCGTGACGACCACGGCCCCCGCGAGGGGGACGCTCTGGCAGAGGGAAAGCTGGACGTCCCCCGTTCCCGGCGGAAGATCGACGATCAAGTAGTCAAGATCCCCCCATCGCACATCCTTAAGAAACTGAGTGATCGCCCCATGAAGCATCGGACCCCGCCAGATCGCGGCCTTGTCCGGCTCCATCAAAAAGCCCATCGACATCAGCTTGATGCCGTGGCTCTCGGCGGGGGCGATGCGCTCGTCCTCGGCGGGACCGAGCTTCCAGCCGGGCACCCCCAGCATCTGCGGCTGGTTCGGACCATAAATATCGGCGTCCATGAGCCCCACCGAGGCCCCGTCGAGCGCGAGGCCCACGGCCAAATTGGCGGCGACCGTCGATTTGCCGACCCCCCCTTTTCCGGAGCCGACCGCGACGACGTTCTTGATCCCCGGGGGCAGGACGCCCTCGAGGCGGGGATCCTTGCGGACCTGGCCCGTCATGCGTATGGCGACCTCGGTGACGCCCGGAATCTTGAGGACGGCCGCGCGAGCCTCCTCCTCCATCATCCCCTTGAGCGGACAGGCCGGCGTCGTCAGGACGTAATCAAACGAGACCCGGGGCCCCGAGATCTCGACGTTACGCACCATGCCGAGGCTCACGATGTCCTTGCGAAGCTCCGGCTCCTGGCACGTTGAAAGGGCTTTGAGAACGTCCTGTGTCGTGATCATGTCTTAAACCAGAAACAGCATCTCTCGGTATTTTGGGAGCGGCCACAAGGACGCCGGCAGCAGCGTCTCCAGCGCGTCGACGGCCTCGCGGATCGGCTCAAACAGCGGCTTGACCTGGTGGCAGAAGAGGATCGCCCTCTCCTTGGCGTCGGCGACCGCCGAAGCCTCCTTAAGGCTGTCCTTGAGCGTCTTCGTCCGCTCCAGCGCGAGCTCGACCTGGGTCGAGACCTGCTCGACGACCTCGCGCAAGGCCTTGGGATCGGGTCCTCCGGCCGCCCGGACCGCGGCCGATCCGGTCAGCGCCGACACGAGCTCGTTTTGATATCGGATCGCCGCGGGAATGAAGAAATTGTGCACCATCTCGACGTGGAGCCGCGCTTCGATCTCGAGCTCCTTGGAGTATTTTTCAAGCTGGATGTGGTAGCGCGACTTGGCTTCCGCCTCCGAGAGGACGCCGGCATCCTTGAAAAGCGCAAGGGACTCCGGCAAGACCCAGCCTTCCAAGGCCTCGGGCGTCGTCTGGATATTGGGCAGCCCCCGACGCTTGGCCTCCCGGAGCCATTCGGAAGAATAGTTATTGCCCTCGTAGCAGACGAACTTGGATTCCCGGTAGAGCTCGCGCAGGGCCTCCACCACCGCTTCTTTGAGCGGCTTGCGGCCGCGCAGCCTTTCCTCGATCGCGGCTCTCATCCGATTAAGCCTGTCCGCCACGATGGCGTTGAGGACCATGACGGGCACCGCGTTGTTGAAGGAGGACCCCACGGCGCGGAACTCGAACTTGTCTCCCGTGAAGGCGAAGGGCGATGTGCGGTTGCGGTCCGTATTATCGCGCAGCACGGGCGGCAGGTGGTCGATGCCGAAGGACATCCACTCCTCCTCGGTGCCGGAGGTCGTCACGCCGCGCTCCATATCATCGAGGACGCGGGTGAGGCTCGCCCCGAGAAAGATCGAGATGATGGCCGGAGGCGCCTCGTTGGCCCCCAGGCGGTGATCGTTGCCGGAGGAGGCGATGGAGGCGCGAAGGAGACGCGAGTGCTCGGCCACCGCCGCGACGATCGAAACCAGGAAAACGAGGAATTGGAGGTTTTCCTGCGGGGTGCGGCCGGGGCTCAGCAGGTTCTGCCCCTTGTCGGTCCCCAGCGACCAGTTGAGATGCTTGCCGCTGCCGTTGATGCCGGCGAAAGGCTTCTCGTGGAGAAGCAGGGCCAGCCCTCTTCGCGCCGCGACGCGCCTGAACACATCCATCACCAGATGATTGTGGTCGACCGCGACGTTCGCTTCTTCGAAAACCGGAGCGCACTCGAACTGGTTGGGCGCCACCTCGTTGTGGCGGGTCTTCACGGGAACGCCCAGCTTGTAGAGCTCGGATTCGGCGTCCGTCATGTAGGCGAAAATTCTCTCGCGGATCGAGCCGAAGTAGTGGTCTTCGAGCTGCTGGCCCTTGGGGGAAGGGGCGCCAAAAAGAGTGCGGCCGCAAAGGAGAAGATCCGGGCGGCGCCTGTAGAAAGGCTCGTCGATGAGGAAATACTCCTGCTCGGCGCCCAACGTCGCATGGACGCGCTCCGCGGGAGCCTTAAAAAGACGGAGAATGCCCAGGGCAGCGCGGTTTAAGGCTTCGATGGAACGCAGGAGCGCCGTCTTGGTGTCGAGGGATTCCCCGGTGTAGGACACGAAGATCGTCGGGATGCACAACGTCGTCACGCCCGCGCTCTCCATGAGGAAGGCCGGAGAACTCGGGTCCCAGGCGGTGTAGCCGCGAGCCTCAAAGGTCACGCGCAGGCCTCCGCTCGGGAAGCTCGAGGCATCCGGCTCCGCCTGCACGAGCTGCTTGCCGGAGAAAACCTCGATGACCCGCCCGCCCTCGATCGGCTTGATGAAGCTCTCGTGCTTTTCCGCCGTCACCCCCGTCAGGGGCTGGAACCAATGGCTATAATGCGTCGCGCCGTGGGAAATCGCCCAGGCCTTCATCGCGGCGGCGACGGCGTCCGCGATCTTCGGGGAAAGTTTTTTTCCCCGCCGGATCGTCTCCTGGAGCTCGCGGTAGACGTTTTTCGGGAGGTACTCCTCCATGGCGCGAGGGCCGAAGACGTTTCTGCCGAAGTAGTCCGAAATGCGCTCCGGCCCGGCCCCTTCGGAAGCCGTCCGCGAACGCGAGGACATCCCGCCGTTGGCCGAGGTCCACTTTCGAGAGGAGGGTGTTCTGGCGGGCATAGCCTGATGGTATCAAATTTCCCCGCGAGGGCTTCGAGGGCCGGCAGGGCTCCTGACGAGCCCTTAAGGCTTTTTCCGGGCCGTCGCAGCCTTCTTGCGTGCGGCCTTGGCCCCTGGCTTGGCTTTCTTGGACGGGGCCTTGACCTTCACTTTGGCGTCCTCGGCCAGAAGCTTGGGATTGACGACACGCAAGAGGGATTCCACATCGTAGACGGAGACGAGCCCGGCCGCATGGCGGGACGTGGAGGCTGCATAGCGGTAGTAAGGGGAACCGCCCTGGAAGAGTTTTTCCCGCCCGATCGCCCAGTCGGCGACGTATTTCCCGGCCCCCTTCGCCTCGATTGACAGGATCGGCTTGGCAAGCCTTCCTTCGCGGCGAGCGACAAAGTCAGGGACGAACTGCGCTAGGCGCATATTAAAAAGGGTCGCCACCAAGGCGTCGGCGGCCCGCGCCGGCAGCGCGGGCTGAGAGGCCCACGTCGTCGAGGCGCGTTTCAAGACGTAGGCTTGGGCGCCGGACTTGAGACGTATTTCGCTCCAGGAAGCCCCGGTCTGCGGCAGAAGCGCGTGCTCCCGGAAAGCATCCGAGGAGCGCTCGACCTGGTACGGGCTGACGCCCGTCGCCAGATAGACGGAGGGCTGGTCCGGCCAGCGGAAATAAGCCGATTGGTAGCCGATCGCTTCCTTGCCGAACTCCCCGTCAAAAAGGGACTTTCCCGCCGCGTCGTAAAGCGTGACGCGCGCGGCGCTCGCGACGTTGAGCCCATAGAGATCGAGGGATTCCGGGCGCGACGACACTTCGGACTCGACGGCCAGGCCCTTCAAGGCGAGGAGAAGCCCTTCGACGGCATCCTTGTCCGCGAGGTCCGCCACGGGCTTGCGCATCCGCCACCCGCCCCCCTCCTTGGCCAGAACGACTTGGGAGTTTCCGCGAGAGAGGGAGAGGCGCGCCAAGTCGGCGTCCTTGAATTGATCGAAGGGCCGCAGCTCCGCGTAGCGGCTTGAGCGCCAAATGAGCAGGCCGGAAAGCAGCAGGAGGCCGACGATGACCGCCGCGAGGATGATCAGCTTTCTGGCCTGGTTTCTCACGGAAGCTATGATTTGGCCGCGGCGGGCGCGGGCTGAGCCGGCGGCGGCTCAACGGGCGGAACTTCGCCGCCGTAGACGCGCCGATGCGCTTCCCGGCGCAGCCACATGTTGCGGTAGACGAAGGAACCGAGCAGCGGCAGCATCGCCGGCAAAAAGATGATCAGCAAAAATTTCGCAAGGGCGCGCGCCTTGGGCGAGAGCTGCCGCAGAGGCCGGAACCGGACTCCCTTCGCGCGGATCGAGAGCAAGGTCTCATCCTGGAACGACCATTCAAGGAGGTTGAGCAGGAAAGTCGCGTCGGCGGACTTTCCAAGGAGCCCCGGCTCCACCTGCGAGGAGCTTCCCACGATGATGACGCGCCCTGGAGCCTGCACGGGCTTTTCCCCATCGACGGCCGCCACGCTCGACGGCGTCACCTTGTAGAACGCCCCCGTCACGATGCCCGCCAAAGAGAAGGGGCCTCTGTCCGGGGTCTCGAGCTTCTCGATCGAAGTCGAAGGAGAGATCGCGGGGCTCGTCTGATACCACGACATTTTGGAGGAGTCGACGAGCGAGGTATAGGTGAGCGATGAGGCGGCGCCCGACGGCTTCCAGGAGATGGGCTCCGAGAAGGGCATGACCACCATCTCGAGGCCGCGCATGGCGGGGCTCGCGTTGTTGAGCGACGTCGCGATCGGGATGAAGGGGTAATCCGCAAGACGGATCGCCGAGAAAAAGCCGTATTGCGTCGTCATTTGGATGCGCTCGCATTGAGCGTCCACGACGTAGCCCTCGCGCAGATCGAGGCCCCACGGCTTGAGCAGGGCGTCGACGCCGTTCTCGACCGGCGTCGCCCGGAAGGCGCGCAGATCCGCCGAACGCTTGGAGACGAGGAGCCCCAAGGAGCGGCCGGAATCAACCCAGGCCCTCAAGCGCTCGACTTCCTCCGGCTTGAAGGGCCTCGTGGGCGCCAGCGCCCAGAGGGCGTCGACCTTCGCAGAGACGGGCTTTGAGAGATCCACGACCTGCGTGTCCATTTCCTCGTTGATCGGCTGGAACAGGGCCGCGAGGGACGGATCTCCGGGAAGCTTCTCTCCATGGCCCGAAACGAAGCCCGCCGTGTGCTTTTTGACGCGCGTGAGGCGGCGGATGCGGCTTGTGAGGTCGTATTCCAAATTGTCCACATCATGGATCATCGGAAGGACGGCGCTTTTGCCGTTATAAAGAAATAGCACCCCCATCATGACTTCCTTGATCTCGAATTTGTCGGCGCCCATGATGTTGCTCTGGAGCGGCTGGATGCCGGCGCTGGCGGCCTCGTTCTTGACACGCGGGTCCAGATCGGGGTCGAGATACTCGATCTTGACGCGGCCGTGGCCGTAGGCTCTGTATTCCCGAAGAAGATCCCTGACATATCTCTCCTCGAAGCCGTAGGGC
>JAJYFI010000263.1 GCA_021790955.1 bacterium
GATCTCGCGACGGGCTCCGGCGCGGCCGGAGCCTTCTTCGGCGAGAACGTCTTCGCCCAGGCGGCAGCCACTCCGGCTGCGACGGCGGCCGCTCCCGTCAAAAATTCCTTGCGGGTCTTCGACGGCGTCTCAGACGGCATAAACTTTCACCCCCTCGGCGCGCCACAGCGCCCGTCCGGCAAAATTGAATTCCCTTGGAACGATCTCGGCGGGATTGGAGCCGACGCCCTTCGCGTAGCGCCCCATCGCCGTATGCCCCAGACCCATGGGAATCGACGCCGTATCCTCCCGAGCGCCCTCGAAAACCCGGACCTTGGCTTGAATGCGGCCCGAGGCCGATTCGACCCACACGGCGGATCCTTCCTCGATGCCGAGCCGGCGCGCCGTCGCGGGGTGGAGTTCGACCGTCGTCACCCATCCTTCTCCCAGCTTGTCCCCGCGAATCCCGTCGAGCCCATGGAGGTACGGGAGATGGGCCCCTTCGGCGTAAAGGAAGGCGAGGGGGAACTGGATGTGAAGATCCAGGCCGCGATGCTCTCCCTTAGGCGACGCGTCGGAGTTTGCAAGCTCCTCCTGGGCCAGGCGCATCCTGCGTCCCTCGAGCACCGCGCCGGGGCCCTGCCGAAGAGCGGGTGTCGACGCCGCCCCCCCCTGGGCGATCATGGAAGCGTTCCAACCCCGCCGCGACGCCCGGTGGCGAAGAGCCTCGGCGTAATGGGCCCAAGGCAGATGGCGCGTGACGCGGCCTCCCATCCGGCGCGCGAGACCCAGGACGAAATCCCCCATATCCGCCGTGTCGTAGAGAGGCGCCATGACGGCGGGCGCGAAGGTATCGACCCGGTTCCCTTCGAGGTCGAAGGCGGTCTCGTCCTGCGGCGCCTCGAGCGCCTCGCTCGTCGGCAGGACGAGGTCCGCGAGTTCCGACGTCTCGCTCATCATCGTGGAGAAGCTCACGATGAACGGGATGCGGGACATGGCTTCGCGCCATTGGGAGGGCTGGGGGCTCGAAAACGCCGGATTGACGCCGTCCAGCCACAGCATCCCGACCGGGCTTTCCCGCCGCGCCAGCACCGCTTCCGGGATCTGCTCCCACGTAAGAATCGAAGACTTGGCCTCTGGCGCCGGGAGAGCCTCGGATTTCTCTGCGCTCCCGGCCGCCAGGACTCCCCCTTTCGCGCCGATCGATCCGGTCAAGGCGTTCAAGGAGTGAACCGCGATCTGATCGAAAAGGCTTCCGCGGGAGATGACCGCCAAGGCGGTCTTGGCCTGGGCCATCTCCCTGGCCAAAGCGACGATTCGCTCCACGGAAACCCCCGAAAGCCTCGAGGCCCTGTCGGGAGCATAGTCCCGGACGACGGCCCGGTACGCCTCGAACCCCTCCGTCCAGCGTTCGACGAACGCGCGATCATAGAGGCGCTCTTCCATCATGACATGGGCCAGGCTCAGCGCCAAGGCGCCTGCGCTGCCGTCGCGGGCGCTGATCCACTCGTCGGCCTTGGCGGCCGAAATGGACAGACGCGGCTCAATTTGGAGGATCCGCCCCCTCCGGCCGTTCCTGAGGCGGCCAAACGCGCGCTGCGCCTCCACCGGCGATGGGAACGCCTGCAACCAGTCCCAGCCGAAGGAGACAAGGAGGGAGGCGTTCGGCAGATCGTAGAAGAGCCCCTCGGAGGAGCCGTGCATCCGATCGAAGGCGTCGAGAGGAAGCTGGGCCGGGCTCCACTCCCACTTCCAAAAATGCGGGGTCCCGACGCCCGCGGCGAAACGCCGGAGGATCTCGCGGCGCAGGTCGTTTTGAGGACCGGCGATCATGGCCAGGGACTCGGGCCGCCGGCCCTCGATCAGCTTTTCCAAATGAAAGCGCATCAGGTTCTCGGCGTCCCCCCACGAAATCCTCTCCCACTCTTGAGAACCCCGGTTCTTGCGCGCCATGGGATGCTGAAGGCGGTCGGGATGAAAGGTTTGCTGAAGGACGGCGGAACCCTTGGGGCACAGGGCGCCGCGTCCGATCGGGTGGTCGGAACGGCCTGCGATCCCCACCGGCTTGCCGTTGACCAGCCGCACCTCGATCATGCAGCCAGCGGGACAAAAGCCGCAGATAGAGGGCTTATGTTGCTCCGATCTCAATGGGGGCAGGGGACGACCCTTCGGGGCGAGCACTCGCGCCCGGACACCCTTGGGAAGGACGAGCCCTCCGGAGAGCAGGCCCGTCCATCGAAGAAAGCCACGGCGGGATATTTCGAATTTTCTCATGGTCGCTTACCTATGGCACGCCAGGCAGTCCGTCGAAACCTTTTCCTTCCAGTGGCAGGAAAGGCATCGGGTCATTCGAAGAGGGACGGGCTGGTCCGAGAGCGGCTCCTCCATCTGGGCCATATCCCCGTGGCAGGAGCGGCAGTCGAGCCCTCCCATGGCGACATGTCTCATGTGAGAAAAATGGACGTGGCCCGGCAGGCGATAGACCGTCCTCCACGGGATTGGCTTGTTTTCTTTTATGTACGCCGCCAGCTCCGGGGGCGTCTTGGGGCCGTCCTTGCCCCTGCCGTGGCAAAGGGCGCAGACCTGCGTCTCCGG
>JAJYFI010000030.1 GCA_021790955.1 bacterium
ATGGGAGAGGACTCGGGGCCGGGGCGGGCCCTCAAGGCGGCCCGGGCGGCGATCCAGTCGCCTTTGCTGGAGAACGTCGCGATCGACGGCGCGAGGGGCCTCATCGTCAACATCAGCGGCTCGAGAGCCGGCCTCAAGCTTTCCGAGACCGACGAGATCATGGGGTTTATCACCAACAACATCAGCCCCGACGCGAAGATTAAGATGGGCAAGGACTACGACGAGGCGATGGGCGACTCCCTGCGCGTGACCGTGATCGCGACCGGCTTTCCGGCGAGGCGCCGCCAGCCTCTCGCGGGGGCCGCGGGCCGGCCGCGCCAGGCGGGGGCCGCGCCGAGGACCTGGAGCCCCGAGGCCGCGGACGCCGCGGCGGCCGGAGGAGACTTGGATTGGTCCAAGCCGGCTTTCCTTCGGATGAAGGCGACGAGGCTCAAGTAATGGATATTCAAAACCTCCTGAAGCTCGTCGCCGATAAAAACGGCAGCGACCTCCATCTGCGCGCGGGATCGCCGCCGTTTGTCCGCGTGGACGGGAAGCTCTACGGCGTTTCTCAGCCTCCCTTAAGCCCGGCCGACGTCGAGGCGATCCTCAAGAACTACGTGTCGTCTCACGCCAAGGCCATCTTTGACGCGAAGGGCGAGTGCGATTTCTCTTTCGAGGTCCCGTCCTTGGGCCGTTTCCGCACGAACGCCTACAAGGAGAGGCGGCGGCTTTGCCTCGCCATTCGCCGCATCGCGGCGGTGCCCCGCATCGAGGATCTGCGCGTCCCGACGGAGGCGCTGCGCAAGATCGCCCAGGAGCGCCGCGGGCTCGTTCTCGTCACCGGCGCGACCGGATCGGGGAAGTCCTCGACGTTGGCGGCGATGGTCGATTTCATCAACGAGACGCGATCCGAGCACGTCATTACTGTCGAAGATCCGATCGAATTCGTCCACAAGGATAAAAAGTCCATCATCAGCCAGCGGGAGATCGGCGAGGATACGGCTTCCTACGCGGAGGGGCTGCGCATGGCGTTGCGCCAGGACCCGAACGTCATCCTGGTGGGGGAAATGCGGGATCTTGAGACGACGGAGGCGGCGATGACGGCGGCCCTGACGGGCCATCTCGTCTTGTCGACGCTGCACACGACCGACGCCGTCCAAACCATTTCCCGCATCGTCGATCTCTACCCGCCGCATCAGCAGGCGCTGGTGCGCATGGACCTGGGGCAATGCCTCAGGGCCGTGGTGAGCCAGAGGCTTCTTCCTTCCATCAAGGGAGGGCGCGTCCCCGCGGTCGAGATCGTGGTGGTGACGGCCCACGTTCGCAAGCTCATCGAGGACAACAACTCGCTCGGGATCGTCCAGGCCTGCGCCAAGGGCGAATTTTACGGGATGCAGACGTTCAATCAATCGCTGGTCAAGCTGTGCCGCTCGGGCTTCGTCTCGGAGGCGGATGCCCTTGACGCGGCGTCGAGCCCCGACGACCTGAGGCTGGCGTTGCGCGGCATCGAGCAGCAGGCGCAGTCGGCGGGCTAGCGGATGCAAATTTCAGGAAGGATTTGATAGAAAGGGTCGCGTAAGCTGGGAGGGAATCATGTTCGCGGAAGGTTATATCGGGATTGCCGGCATCATCGGTGTTGGGAAGTCGACGCTGACGACGGACTTGGCCCGGGCTCTGAATTTTGAGCCGGTTCTCGAGGAGGTCGACGGCAATCCCTACCTCGAGAAATTCTACGGAGACATGAAAAAATACGGGACCATCATGCAGGTGTGGCTCCTCAATCATCGCTTCCGCCAGCATCGCGAATTCGTGACCCGCATCAGCCTCGGGAAAATCCGGGGCGTCGTTCAAGACAGGACGATCTGGGAGGACACGATCTTCGCTCGGATGCTCAACGCCCATCCCGAAAAGATCATCTCCGACATGGACTACAACACCTACCTCGACCTCTTCGACAACATGGTGCTGCGGGAGCTCGTGTTCCCCCAGCTCTTGATCTATCTGGACTGCCGCCCCGAGACCGCCATGGAGCGGATCAAGATGCGCGGGCGCGTCATGGAACAGAGGATTTCGGTTGAGTATCTTCGGGCGCTCAAGGCCAATTACGACCAGTTCATCGAGGAAATGGAGCAGGCGGGCGTGCGCATCCTGCGGGTCGAATGGGAGAGCTTCCGGCCTCTTGCCGATGTCGTCCGGATGGTCCACGAGTATTCGCTCAAGCCCTCGAATTTCACGAAATGGGTCCGCCCCCTCCGGCGCCTTCCGGCGCAGAGGCCCGCCGCGGCGGGACAGGGCCCCTCTCCGGAGAAACATCCATCACATGCCGCCGTGTAAGCCGGCCGCGTGGTCTTTGGACGGAGAGGGATTGCTCCGCGAACCAAGGGCGCGCCTGGCTGGGGTCGTGGCCGCCGTGACAACGCGCGCTTTGGGGGACATGAAGGGGGATGCTGAGCGGCGTCGCGCCGCGATGAAGGCGGGCCTGGGCGGTCGGCCAGTGCATATTCTTAAACAGGCGCACGGTTCCTTTATCGCGAGGCGGCCGCGGGCCCACGGCGCTCCTCCTGAGGCCGACGGCTGGATCGTCCGCGGACGTTCCGGCGTCTTCGGCGTCTTCGTCGCGGATTGCCTCCCTCTTTTTTTGTGGCCGCGATCGGGAGAGGCGGCCGGCGTCTTCCACGTGGGCTGGCGGGGCGCCGAGGCGAGGATGCCCGAGAAAGCCGTCGCCGCCATGCGGGAATCCCTTGGAATCGAGCCCGGCGAACTCCATGCGGCCATCGGGCCGCACATCGGCGCTTGTTGCTACGAGGTCGGTGACGATGTCGCCTCCCGCTTCCACCCCGCGGCGACTCGCCGGCGCGGCGGGAAGCCCTACCTGGACCTGGCGGGAGACGTCGTGCGCCGTTTGATCGCGGCCGGCATTCCTCGCGCCCGGATCGAGGAGGGCGGCGGGTGCACGTTTTGCCGGAACGATCTTTTTTATTCTCGCCGTCGCGAGCGCGCGGGCCACATGTTCGCTTTCGCGGGAATCGCGTGAGCGCCGCTACGGACGCCGTCGCTGGCCCTCGCCCCGTCGTCCTTGAGCTCTCCCCGTATGTTCCCGGCAAATCGATCGCCGAAGTCCAGCGCGATCTCGGGATCAAGACGGTCGTCAAGCTCGCTTCGAACGAAAACCCTTACGGGGCATCCCCCAAGGCGATCGCCGCCTTCAAAAGGACCGCCAAAGCCCTGCATCTCTATCCCGAGGGCCCGAGTCCGATCCTTCGTCGCGCCCTGGCGATGGATTTGAACCTGCCGGACGGCAGCATCATCGTCGGCAACGGTTCGGACGAGATCATCCGCCTCCTTTGCGAAGCGTTCCTCGAGCCGGGAGACGAGGTCGTCGTCTCCCGATACGGCTTTATCCGGTTTCGGCAGCAGGCCAGGCTCATGAACGCCGTCGTCGTGGAGGTCCCCGAACAGCAATGGAGGCATGATTTGCCGGCCATGGCGCGGGCCGTCACGCCACGAACGAAACTGGTCTTCATCGCAAACCCCAACAACCCGACGGGAACCTATAACACGGAGCGCGAGGTGCGGGAATTTCTCGGGGCGATTCCGGCATCAACGGTGGCGGTTTTTGATGAAGCCTACGAGCCGTACGCGCGCGCCCTTGAGGACTATCCCGCGAGCCTTCCCCGGCTGGCGACGGAGTTCGCGAATTGCGTCGTCGTGCGCACCTTTTCGAAAATCCATGGGCTTGCCGCGCTTCGGGTCGGCTATGGCGCCGCCTCCCCTCAGATCGTCGGCTGGCTGGATCGCATCCGCATGCCTTTCAATGTCGGCATTCCGGCCCAGGAAGCGTGCCTGGCGGCCATGGCGGATGCTTCTTTTTTGCGCCAGACCCTGAAGAAGACCCTCGCGGAACGCGCGGCGCTCGCGAAGGCTCTGCGCGGTTTAGGGCTGCGGGTGGGCGAATCGGCGGCCAATTTTCTCTTTGTCGCGCTGCCCAAGCCGGGCCGGGAGATTTTTGAGCATCTCCTCGCCGAAGGGGTTATCATCCGCCCCTTGGACGAGTACGGCCTTCCGCGCCACGTTCGCATCACGGTGGGGACATCCTCGCAAAACCGGCGTCTCCTCAAGGCGCTCTCATCGATACTGCGATGACTCCGCCGGGGCGAATGGGAAAGGGCCGGAGATTGATCATCGCCATGGACGGCCCGGCCGGAGTCGGCAAATCGACGGTGGGCCAGCTCGTCGCGAAGGACCTCGGCTATTATTTCGTGAACACCGGGGAAATGTACCGGGCTCTGACGTGGAAGGCTATGGAGGAGGGGGTCGATCTCAAAGACGAAAGCGCCGTCATGGCGCTCGCGAAGCGCCTCTCCTGGGAATTCAAGCCTTCCGAGAACGGGACGGCGCTTAAGACTTTTCTCGACGGCGAGAGCGTCTCCTCCCACATCCGGGCCGAAGAGGTGAGCCGCAGCACGAGCCTCGTCGCCGCGATGCCGTCCATTAGACGCTTTCTCTGCGGGCTGCAACGCGGGCTTGGAAAAGCGGGCGGAGTCGTGATGGAGGGGCGGGATATCGCCACGCATGTGTTCCCGAACGCCGACGTCAAAATTTATCTTGACGCGTCGCTCGAGGAGCGCGCGAAGAGGCGGATTCGCCAGTTGAGGAGCTCCGGCCACAGCGCCGAATCCGCCGGCGTCAGGAACGCGATCCTCCAGCGCGACCGCAACGACCTCGAGCGCAAGATCAATCCCCTCGCCTACGCCGCGGGGGCGACCCTGATCGACTCGACGCGCCTGTCCATGCACGGCGTCGCACGAAAAATCCTTAAGATCGTCAAAGAGAGGCAAAAACAATGACCAGGTTCGACGAGTTGAATCAATCAAACGAGGAGACGCCGGCGCATCCGGCTCCGGAAGAGGGGCCTTCCGAACCCGCGTTGGAGGAGAACATGGCCCAGCTTCTGGAGAGCCAGGATTCCCTGCTGGATCGGCTGTTGCGCAGGGAGGTCGTATGGGCCAAGGTGGTGGCCTTGGCGGAGGATCAGGTGCTGGTCGATATCGGAGGCAAATCCGAGGGCCTCGTCCCGATCGCCGATTTTCATCAAGAGCCCGAGTCTTCGGCGGCGGCCATGCCGTCTCCCGGGCAGCGCATCCCCGTCCTTTGGGTCGGCCGGGACCGCGACGGGACGGCCCGGCTCTCCTTCCGCCGCGCCAAGGCGCATCTGGCGTGGGATAACGTGGTCAAGACCTATCATGAGAAGGGCCGGGTGCACGGCCGCGTGGTCAAGACGGTCAAGGGGGGCTTCCTGGTGGACGCGGGGGGAGTGGAGGCCTTTCTGCCCGCCTCGCTGGCCGACCTCTACCCAGTGAGGGCTCCCGAGCAAATGCTGGGGACTGGCGTGCGCGCCTATATCATCGAATTGGACGAGAAGAAAAAGCGGCTCGTGATATCCCGCCGCGCCGTATTGGAAGAAGAAGCGCGCAAGCGCAGGGAAAAGATGCTGCAGGAGCTCCGCGTCGGCGAAATCAGGATCGGCCGCGTCAAGCGCATGGGGCCGACGGGGCTTTCGGTGGATCTGGGCGGGCTCGATGGAATCGTCAAGCCGCAGGATATTTGCTGGGGCGCCCCCAAGCTGGCGCCTTCTTATAAGCGCGGCGACCGCGTTCGCGTGAAGGTGCTGGCCAAACCAGCCGCGCCTTCGTCGCCCGCGGCGGAGGAGGCTCCAGAGGCGAATGCCTCCGTGCCCGCCGCGGAGGGAGCCGTCGTTCTGGGCATCAAGCAATTGCTCCCAAATCCGGCCGACAAGATCAAAAAGAAGTACCCGCCTCGGATGGAGGTTGTCGGAAGCATCCTTGCGGTCGGGCCGGAAGGCCTGCGCCTTGAGCTGTCCGACAAAACCAGCGCCTTCTGCCCCGCCTCCGAATTGGACGCTGAAGCGACGTATAAGGAAGGCGAAACCGTCCGAGCCATCGTTACGGGGCTGGGTCGCGAGACGTTCGACGTGTGGGTTTCGATCGCGCGGTACGAGGACAGGCGGGACCGCGAGCGGACCGCCAAGTATCTGAAGCCTCCCAAACCCTTGACGCTGGGGCAATTGCTCTCGCCCGCGAAGGGCGCGAAGGAGTCGGATGAGCCGGGCGGCGCTTCCTGAGGCGACGGAGCCGCGCTTTTTGAAGAAAAGCCAGACGCCCTTCGACGGGTCGGGCGGTTCCGCGCTGAAGACCTCTTTGGCCGCCGCTTCGCTGATCGTCGGCGCCGCCGCGTTCTTCTACGCTTTCTGGCTGACGTCCCGTTTCGAGCCGGTCCCGGGCGGCGTCTCGATGTCGGCCGACCGGCTCGCCCGCCGGATCGCCGTCGCCGAGGAGAGGCTCAAAACCGACCCCGAAAATATCGAGCTGCTCACGAGGGCGGGCGAGCTGCATTTTCAGGCAGGCCCCGCGGAGTATGCCACGGCGATCAACGAATTGGAGGATGCCTTGGATTTGGGCGCGCTGAACCCCTCGATCTTTTACGATCTCGGGGTCATGTACCAAAGCGAAGGGCTCTATCCTTTCGCCCTTAAGGAGTACGACCGCTATCTGAGGCATTTCCCTCACGCCACCGACGTCGCGATGAGGAAGGCGAAGCTTCTTTACGAGGCGGGCCGCTACGAAGAGGCGGCGGACGAATACGCCGATCTCCTTCGCGGCCGGCCTTCCGACCCTCTCTTGAAAGAAAACCTCGCATTGAGCCTTTGGCGGGCCAAAAAGGGCGATGAGGCGAAGCAAATCCTTTCGCAGATGATGGCGTCGGGCCGGAACCGGCCGGAAGCGATCAGGGCGCGATATTATATGGGCCGGATCGCTTTCGAGGAGAAGGATTTCGCCGGGGCCCAGACGGCGTTTGAGAGCTGCGCGGCGCAAGGCGGAGTGCCGGGGCCCGGCATCGGCCCGGCTGATTTGGCTCGCGACCTTGCGAAGACCTACCAAGCGCTCAAGAAATATCGGGATGCCGCGGCGCAGTGGAAGCTCGTCCTGGCGCAAGACCCCAAAGACAAGCAAGCCGCCCAGGCCGTGCGGCGCTATGCTCGCTATCTCGTCGCGCGCCCGACGACGCACGGACGCCGTCGGAGCCGTCGTCGTGGCTAAGCGCCGTGCGGCGCTGGGCGCCCCGCCCCCGGCTCCCGCCGCCAAAATCCGCCGGCAAGGATGGCGCGTGATCGCTTTGGGGGCCGCGGTGACGGCGGCTGGATTCGTGGCTCTTTCCCGCGTCGATGCGACGGGACGCAATGCGGCGGCCGTGGCCGCGCCTCTCTTGATCCTGGGCGGCTACGCCGCGATCGGGCTGGGAATCTTTCTTTAGGACGATCGGGGGCCCGCCGCTTTCGCGAGAAGGCGGGAAGCCGGGTTCGGCGTCAGGTTGTTCATCAGCGGCTTTTTAAAGTAATCGTCCAAGTCGTCGAGGGCCATGATGATGAAATCGCTCCATTTCCTGGCCAGGAGCTCGCGGTTGAAGAGGCGCAGCCGGTCGTAGTCGACGCCCACGTAGCCTTTCCCGCCGAAGTGGTGGATGAAAACGTCTTTGGCGACGGCCAAGGAATAGCCCGCCTGCCGTGCGCGCATGCAGTAGTCGTAATCCTCGTAGCCGCCGGGACCAAAGCGCTCGTCAAGGACGCCGATCGTGTCGACGACCTCGCGCTTGATGAGGAGGCAGAAGCCGATGAGGCGATGGGCGGGGACGACTTGCCCGTCGAAGCACTTGGCCCATCGGTCGGCGAAAGCCGGGAAGGATCGGAGGCTGGAATACCCGGGCTTTTTCACGAGCTGGATGCCGGCGGCGTGGTTGGTGCAGGGAGCCACGATTCCTACGGCGGGGTCGCTTTCGGCGCATCGCAACAGCCGCTCCAGCCAGCCGGGCCCGACCACCACGTCGGCGTTGAGAAGCAGGACGTAGCGGCCTCGAGAAATCAAAATGCCGTCGTTGTTGCCTCCCGCGAAATACCGGTTTTGATCGTTGAAGATGACCTTGACGTTTTTTCTGGCCCTGAGCCTGCGCAAATGCGGCCTCGCGCCGTCCGTCGAGGCGTTATCCACGATGATGATCTCATGGGAGCCGGGTTTCGTGTGCCGGGATATGCTCGCGAGACATCTCTTCAAATAGGCCCAATCATTGTGGCAGAGCACGACGATGCTGACGAGGGGAGGGGAGGATTTGGCTTTGCGCGGCCCCGGGCCTTTGTTGCGGCGGGGCGGCTTGACGGACGCCATAAGCGTTTCAGGCATTATACTAGAATTGCCTTTTTCATGCAGATACTGAAAGATGCGATTCGTCGCGCGGTGATTGCGACCCATCAGACGCCCGGCCTGAAGTCTCTCTATCGTTGGATTTACCGGCGCTCGGCGGATGTTTTTTCCTGGGGGCTTCAACGCAAGGCCGGGCAGGAGCTGAGAGGGGCCTATTTGCGCCGGGGTCTCTCGGGGGATGGCTGGCGGCCCGGCGTGAGCGACATCGACATTCTCGTCCTCCTCGATCAAGAGATCGTTCGCGCGGGCGTCCGGGCCCTGGGAGGGATCTGGCGGTACCTTCGACGGTTCAAGTTTTTCTGCCCTTTGTTGGGCGAGGTGCAGATCACGACTCCCGCCGGCCTGGAATTATTCGCTCGGGCGGGAGGCGTCCGTGCCGGCGAGATCGGCGGTTGGAAGCGGCTTGGAAGGGCGGCTCCCTTGGAGGCGCAGCCTCCATCCCGGAGCCCCGCCGCCTCGGATCGGGAGCGGCTGCGCGAAGCCTCGCGCGCCTATCTGGAGCTTTGCAGGACATGCCTCGACGCGGCGTCGACGCCGCGATTGCCGCCGGAGTTCGGCTTCAAAGTGTTCAAGTATTCGATGGACGCGTGGCGATACTCGCGGGCTTGCGGCGCGGCGGGGACGCCGACGCGTTCCCAGATGGCCGAGATATTAGGAGCGGAATGGCGGGACGTCCGGCGCCATGCCCTGGCGCATCCAGCCTCCATGACTTATGAGACCGCCATGAGCTTCCTGCGCGGCTCTCTGCTTGAGATCGAGCGGGCAACGCCCGTCTCCATCGGCGCGGCCCACGCGGATGATGCGACCGATATGCCGGCGCCCTCCCTTCCCGGGCCGCGAGGCTTCGGAGCCGAGGTATGGCGGCGGCGCCTGCTTCAGCTTCACCAGACGCCGCTCTTGTCGGCGGCCGGCTTCTGCGTCGACGGATTCCAGGGGTGGCTCCTCATCCTGCCGGAGATCCCGACGAGGGAGACGTTTCAGGCGGCTTGGGAACGAATGCGGCGATGGCGCGGGGGGGATAATGCCTTCTCGGGGCCCGGCTATTTGGTCACCAAGGGCTTCGTCGAACGCATGGGCAACGGCCTTTACGCGGGGACCCCTTTCTCGCGGCTTGCCTTCCCCGCAGATCCTCCTGGCATCGCCGCCTGCTCCTATACGCGTCGATCGCTGTGGGCGGAGCGCTACCGCGTGGTGGGGCGATGGAGCGGGGCCGCGTCGCGTCGGCCGCGACAAGAATCGCTTCGCTCGTGGATGCGTCAGGCCGCCGCCGAGTTCGCCGTTTCATGGCTCTCGCCGTGGGACGCGTGGAACGAGGCGCCGGCAGGCAATGCCGGGAAGCTTTTCGCCGTGGCGAGCGGCCTGTTGAGCGTCCGTCTCTTCCTGCGGCACGGCCGCCTTGTGGACCCGGCCGATATCGACGCGATCTTAGGGGCCTGCCGGGATGAGATGCCTGGGCCGGCCCCGGCCCTCGATCGCCTCGAGGAGGACCTGCTGGACCTTCCGGAGACAGCGCTTGACTCTATGCCGCCGATCAAGATATTCGACGTTTGCCGACCCCTCGTGCAGGAATCGCTGTCCGCGCTCGGGATTGCGGTATAATTGACAGTCGGGCAATCTTCTGTTATTGTAATCGGCAATATGCATCCCGAAGGCCTCGGCCGGCGCCTGCTGGGTTTTTTCAACCAGCGGATCACCATTATGGTGATCGGCGGCGCCGAAAAACGTCCTTGGCGGTGGCAATTCACGGGAGGCTTTCTGATTTTTGCCGCCGCCACGTGGGCGGGTTTGGTCATCTGGGCCGGCTATCTCGTCCAGAATAGGGTGGATTATTGGGTCA
>JAJYFI010000264.1 GCA_021790955.1 bacterium
CTGGTCGATCGGGTGCTGGGTCGCCAGGACCAAAAACAGCTCCGGGAGCGGGTACGTCGCGGTCCCGATCGTGACGTGCCGCTCTTGCATGGCCTCGAGGAGGGCGCTCTGGACCTTCGCGGGGGCGCGGTTGATCTCGTCGGCGAGCACGAGGTTGGCGAAGACGGGGCCCTTGCGCACGAAGAACTGAGACTCCTTGGGATTGAAGACGAGGGTGCCCGTCAGGTCGGCCGGAAGGAGATCCGGCGTGAACTGGATGCGGGAGAACGCCGCGTCGATCGACTGGGCCAGGGCCTTGATGGTCAAGGTCTTCGCGAGCCCCGGCACGCCCTCGATGAGGACGTGGCCTCCCGCGAGCAGCGCCGTCAGGATCCGGTCGACGAGCTCGTCCTGGCCCACGAGGACGCGGGCGATCTCGCGCCTGAGGACGGCGAGAAACTGACTCTCCTCCGATACCTTTCGATTAATTTCCGCAATTCCCGTTTCCATTGTGATCCTCCGTGAACCCGAGGGCTCGGGCGAGTTTCTGCCACAGCGGCTCGTCGGCGAGGCGCTCGCGGCAGGCGGCCTCCAACGCCGCCTTTTCCTGGGCCTTCATGTCGGCGATGACCTTCGCGTTCCACTTGGATTGCAGGTCGTTGAGGGAGAGAAGGGCCTGGCGACGGACGTTGGCGTTTTGGTCCGTGAGGCTTTTGGTCAGAAGCGGCGACGCCGCGAAGTCGCCCATGTCGTCCAGGGTCTTCATGGCGGCGATGCGGACCTTGGCGCTGGGGTCGTGGACGGCGGACTCGATCTGCCGGAGCACCTCCGGGGCGTCGGGGCCCGCGTTCCTGGCCAGGAGGCCGATGAGCTTGACCTTCAGATCGGGATCCTGGTCGTTGTGGAGCATCCAGAAGATGATGGGCTTGGCCCTGGGGGAGCGCATGTTGACGAGGAAGAGGGCCGCGTTCCATCGAACGTCGGGGTTTTCATCCTTGGTCGAATTGATGACGCGCGCTTCCTGCGCCGGGTCGATGATGGGGGCGGGCGGAGGCTGGACGGGAGGCGGCGGGAGCTTGGGGGCCGAGGCGGAGGAGCCTCCATTGAGCCGCATGACGGCGGCGATGATGGCGACGATGAGCACCAGGACGGCGACGTAGTATTTCATGAGTCGGACCTCGGGAGCGGAAGTTTTATTTTGCGGGCCGACACCCTCAGTCGCCCGCCGGAGACGACGGCCGTCAGGAGCGCCGGAGGGTCGAGACGCTTCCAGAGCTTGCGATCAAGATTCTCGCTCGACACGAGGAGCGCGTCGCCGCGCCGCCCGTAGGTCATCACGGTCCACGCAAGCCCGGGAGTCAAGAGGGCTCTCGCGGGCCGGGGGCGCCAGGCGTGGCAGAACGCATGGAGGCGCGCCGGCTCGGCGATGACGGCGTTGAGGCTCGTATAGGGCTTGGTCTTGGCGGGATGCCGGGCGCGGCACTTTTCCCAGAGATCCCAGTCTTCCTTGACGCAGCGCTTAAGCGCCGCGGCGACGTTCCGTGTCCTGCGGTAGAACTTGATGAATTGCCAAAAATAGACCTCGCTGTCGTTGCGGGAGCGGAGCTTTTTCTTGAGGGGGCCGAGAGCCTTGGCCACCTCCCGCGGAATCTCGAGAGTCCCGTTGTGGGCGAAGACGATGCGGCCGTCCGTGAAAGGCTGGGAGTTGGCCCTTGAGATGAGCCGACGCATCGGCAGGCCCAAGGGATTGGAGGCGGCGCGCAGATGGGCGACGACGGCGCGGGAAACGGCCTTGCGGGCCGCGCGCTCGAAGCGGCGGCGTTCCTTCGAAGCCGCCCCGGGGCTTTTGACGAGGAGAGGGCGTCTCCCCGTGAAATGGGCGATCCCCCACCCGTCCTTTTGCGGCCTTTTCGGATCGGCGTCGCTCTGGCGAAGCAGGGAGAACGCGGAATCGGTCAGAAAGGGCCGGGCCGAAGCCGGGGTCGCTGAGAGTTGGGCGAAGAGTCGGCACATGGACCGATTAAGAGTATAAAAAGACTCGCGAGGGGATGACAAGTGGAAGGGCGTCTTCGTCCTGCGGGAGCGGGAGGGATCGGGTCTCCACATTCGGCCGGGCCTTGACATTGCAACGGCTTCCCGCGAAACTACATCGGCGTCGCCCCTTTCTTTAAGGAGGTCCCGTGCCCGAACAGGAATCATCCGCCCCTCTCGAAATCAACGACCTCGACACGGCCAAGCTCGCCCTTCGCTGGGCGCTTGAGCGGATACGGCGCACCGCCGCGGAGCTCGACGCGGCCAAGGAGACGAAGGCGCGGGCCGAGGCCGAAATTCGCCGGCTGCAGACGGAGGTCGGCGCGAGAGAGGACGCGGCGCGACGCTGGAAAGCCACCGCCGAGGAGTGGGAGGAGGCCGTCAAGGGGTATCAGAGGCTGGCGCGAGACGCCGAGGGGCAGGCTCGGGAACGGATCGAGCGGCGCGACAGCGAGGAGTCCGGGCGCCTGCGCCAGGAGGGCGCGGCCCTCAGAGCCGAGACGTCGAAGCTCCGGGCGGAGATCGACGATTTGACGAAGCGGGCCGCCGACGCC
>JAJYFI010000265.1 GCA_021790955.1 bacterium
ACACGGTGCGCACCGACTACTCCCCCTCCTCGATCGACGGCTATATCTGGGGCGACGGCGCGGCGGCCGAGGTCCTTTCCGCAAGGCGCGAGGGAAGGCTTTCGGTCGAACCCATGATCTATGAGGGCGACCCTTCCGGGGCGGAGCAGATCATGATCGATTCGACGGGGCATTTCATCCAGGACGGCGCGGCGGTGCGCGAGTTCTCCATCCGCAAGACCTGCGAGATGTTCGAGGAGATGGCGCAGAAAAAGGGGCTCTACGCCGAGGACGTCTACACCATCGCCCATCAGGCGAACTACGTCATGCAGGACTCGATCATCGGCCATCTGGGCCTGCCCCCGGACAAACACCTGCGCAACGTCCAGAAGCAGGGGAATATCGCGGCCGCCGGAGCCCCCTCCGTCATCGCGCAGAATCTCGGCCGCCTCCACAAAGGCGACAGGCTCCTCTACGCCGTTCTGGGCTCGGGGCTGGCCTGGGGCGGCGGCTATGTGGAGGTGCGATAATATGGGCAAGGATGTCGCGGTCGTGACCGGAGCCTCGGGCGGAATCGGGCGGGCGATCGCCAAGATGATCCACGAGAAGTCCGAGGGCGAGCTTCGAATCTGCCTCCATTGCCGCGGCAACCGCGGCTCGGCGGAGGAGCTTCAAAAGGAAATCCCGGGCTCCTTCGTCCTCCAGGCCGACCTGGCGACCCCGGAGGGCCGGCGCAAGCTTTTGGAAGGGGCCCTTGAAAAAGGGCACCCCTATGTTCTCGTCAACAACGCGGGCGTCGACAAGCCCCACGAGCCCGCGCTCATGATCCAGGAGTCCTCCTTCGACGAAATCCTGGGGGCGAACTTGAAGAGCGCGGCATTCTTGATGCGCGATTTCGGCAAGGAAATGGCCGGCGCCGGGGCGGGCGTCATCGTCAACATGAGCTCGGTGCTGGCCAACAAGGCCTTGATCGGCTCCGCTCTTTACCGGGCGAGCAAGGCGGCGCTCGAGGCGCTGACGCGGCAGTTTGCCGCGGAGCTCGGCCCCAAGGGCGTGCGCGTCAACGCCGTCGCCCCCGGCTTTATCGAGACTCCCATGACGCAAGGCATTCCTCCGGAGACGCGCGACAAGATACGCTCGGAGACCGCGCTGGGAGCCTTCGGCGCCCCGGAGGCCGTCGCCCAGGCCGTCTGCCATTTGATCGAGAACGACTACATCAACGGCGCCGTCCTGCCCGTGAACGGAGGCATGTCGCTCTGATGGCCCTGACGCCGCCCGAAATCCTCAAGCTCGTTCCCCAGCAGAGGCCGATGCGCTTCATCGACGCGATCGAGGAGGTCGACGACGAGCACATCACCGCGACCTACACCTGGAAGGACGAGGATTGCGCCGGGCATTTCCCCGGGAATCCGGTCGTTCCCGGCGTGAAATTGATCGAGATGGCGGCGCAGGTTGGGAACGTCGCCTGGGGCATCTATCATTTGTCGCTCGATCGGCCCGTGGAGGACCTCGCCGGGCTCTTGGGCGTCTTCGCGGGGGTCGAGGAGGGCAGCTTCAAGCGCGTGGTGCGCCCTGGCGACAAGGTGCGGGCCACGGCCTATTTTGACGACGAGGGCTATTTCCGCAATAATAAAATTCTCGCCCTGGTCGAGATCGCCTTCGCGGGCGGCGCCAAGGACGGCGAGATCGTCTTTACGGGCAAAACCTCGGGGATGTGGGTCCCCAAAGAGGGTGTGGAATGAATCGAAAAAGAGTCGTCGTCACGGGGATGGGCGTCGTCGCCGCCAACGGCGTGGGCGTGCCGGCTTTTCGCGAGGCCCTGAAGGCCGGGAAGTCCGGCATCACCCATCACGAGGAGCTCAAGCGCCTCAATTTCGCGGCGCAAATCGGAGGAACGCCGCCCATCGGGGAGGAGGAAGCCCTCGCGGTCATCCCGGAAAGCGAGCTTCACAAATTCTCCGAGGCCATGGTGTACGCGGTCATGGCTTCCCTCGAATGCGCGAAGTCCTCGGGCCTCCCGGTCGACGTGGCCGCGAGCCTCAAGGACGGCGCGGTCGACTGGGGCGTCGGCGCGATCATCGGCTGCGGCATCGGCGGGATGGACACGATCTTCGAGCAGATGGTTCCGGTCATCCGGGAGGCCCCGGAGGCGGACGCGGGGCGCGGGATGGTCGAGATGGGAACGAACGTGGTCCCGCAGGTCATGGGATCGAGCGTGAGCGTCGCGGTGGGCCGATTCCTCGGAGTCGGCGGCCAGACCTCGACCAACAGCTCCGCCTGCAACACGGGCACCGAGGCCATTTTCGAGGGCTACAAGCACCTCCAGCTGGGCTACGCGGACGCGATGTATGTGGGCGGCGCGGAAGGGAGCCACTACGCCATCTGGGCGGGCTTCGACGCCATGCGCGACGTCCTCTGCTCCCGCTACAACGACGCGCCCGAGAAAGGCTCCCAGCCCCTGGGGGCGGGCGCCTGCGGGTTTGTTCCGAGTTCGGGGGCCGGGGTCCTTCGGATCGAGACTCTTGAGGCGGCCCAGAAGCGCGGCGCCAAGATCCTCTGCGAGCTGGTCGCGG
>JAJYFI010000266.1 GCA_021790955.1 bacterium
TGTAGACCGCGTGGCCTCCCGGAGGCTCGACGATCGGGACGCCGCTGCGGCGCAGGCCCGAGGCCAAATATTCGATCGACCGCACCCGGTAGGAGAGGTAGTGCTCGTCGGTGACTTCATCAAGCCCCTGCGCGATCGCCTCGAGGTCTCGACCCGCGAGGCCTCCGTAGGTCGGGAAGCCTTCTCCCAGGATCAGCGACGACCGGGCGGGCCCCAGCAGGGCGTTATCGTTGAAGGCCAGGAAGCCGCCGATGTTCGCGAAGGCGTCCTTTTTCGCGCTCATGAGGCAGCCCGAGGCCAGGCGGAACATCTCACGGGCGATCTCCCGCGCGGGCCTGCTCTCCTGGCCCTTTTCGCGCGTCTTGACGAAATAGGCGTTCTCCGCGAACCGCGCGGCGTCCAGGAAGAACCGGAGGCCCCAGCGCCGGGCGATCGTGGCGACGCCCCGCAGGTTCGCCAGCGAGGCCGGCTGCCCGCCCAGGGAGTTGTTCGTGACCGTCATGAGGATGAGGGGGATGTTTCTGGGCCCGATCTCGCGGATGTTCTTTTCGAGCGCCCGCAGATCCATGTTGCCCTTGAACGGGGCGGTCTTCGCGCTGTCCAAGGCCCCGGCAGCGGGGAGGTCGAGGGCCCGGGCGCCCGCCGCCTCCACGTTGGCGCGGGTCGTGTCGAAGTGGGAGTTGGCGATCACGACCGAGCCCGGCCGGCAGATGATCCCCATGAGCACCCTCTCGGCGGCGCGGCCTTGGTGCACCGGGAGGACGTGGCGGTAGCCCGTGAGCCGCCGCACGACGCGCTCGAACCGATGGAAGCTCGTGGCGCCGGCGTAGGATTCGTCGCCGCGCATGACCGCGCCCCACTGGGCGGCCGACATGGCGGCGGTTCCGGAGTCCGTCAAGAGATCGATGAGGATCTTGTCGGCGGGGAGGCGGAAGAGGTTGTAGCCCGCGCGGTCGAGCAGGCGCTCCCGTTCACGCAGCGTCGTGAAGCCGATCGGTTCGACGCTTTTGACCCGAAAGGGCTCGATGATGGTCCGCCATTTCCAGTCGGACGGCCGGGCTTCGGAAGGAGGCATGGGGATGCGAACCTGCCCGCCGGCAGGCAGGCAATAATATATCATTTGTCTCAATGGCGAGCCCGGTCGCGGCGATTTGGCTGACCTGGGCCGTCACCTCGCTGTGGCCGCTGGTGGGCGCGGCGGGCGTCCGCAGGCTCTCGCCCCCATGCTTTCTTGAAGCGGGCCTGCTCGTCGGGATCGTTTTCTTGAGCCCAGCCCTTATCGCTCGGGGAGGTTTCCGACGGATGCTGGCTCCCGACGTGCGCCGGGAGCTTTTTCTGATCGGCTTGCTCGCGAGCGGGATCGCCTCGACCGTCTACGTCTGGGCTCTGCGCTACACGAGCCCCGCGGACGCCGCCATCGTCTCCCAGGTCGAGATTCTCTACTCGGCGGTTCTGAGCCGTCGGTTTTTGGGCGAGCGGATCGGCTGGGAGCAGGCGGCCGCGACGGCGCTCGTCCTGGCGGGGACCGCCATGATCCTGGCTCGCGACGCCGGGAGCGGGCATTGGAGGGGCGACGTGATGATCCTGGCGACCCCTTGGCTCTACCAGCTGTCCCATGTCGTGGCGAAGCGCCTGCCGGCGGACGTCGATGCCGTTACGATCGCGGGAGCGAGGCTCTTTTACGCCGCCTGGCTGTTGCTGCCGGTCGCTGCGGTCGCTTTCGTGCGGGAGGGGGGATGGCCGTCGGGGGAAGGATTCTCGTTGGCGCGCCTTCTTCTCATCCAGGGCGTCGTCGTCAGCGCGGCCCAGCTCGTCTTGTGGTACCGGTCCATTCGCGGCGCCGATCTCGCGAAATCCACCGCGATCATCCTCTCCTACCCCGCGCTCACCCTTCTTCTGTCGCGGCTTCTCGGGTTTGAGACCGTGGGGGTCGTGAAGCTGACCGGCCTGGCGCTGAGCTTTTGGGGCGCCTTCTGGCTTTCGAGTCTCGTGGCGGGAAGGGGCGCCGCTTCAGCGGCGGCTCAGCCGGCGGGCTAGCAGGATGCTGAAAATCCATGGTTTTTCAGCATCCTGCTAGGGCGTGAGGCCTCCGCGATGAAATCCTCCGCCGCGGCCCATGTGCGCAAGCTCCGGGAGCTCCTCGAGCTGGAGCGCGAGGCCGAGAAGGCCGAGAACCTGCGCGCGATCCGGCGCTTTCCCCTTTCGGTGCGTGAGGCCCAGGGCCGGACCGCCACCGGCTTGACGCTCGCGAGGGTGGGGGTCGGCTTCTCCGGAGCCGCGATGCTCGACCTGACGAAGCGTCCCGGGTCGTCCGAACTCTCGCCCTTCCACGCGATGGGGACGGGGGACAACGTCCTCGTCACCTTCCCGGCGGGATTTGATCCGCGCGCCTACGAGGGGACGCTCTATCGCGTGGAGGCGGAATCGGTGACGGTCGCCCTCAAGGGGCCGGGGCCCTCGGGCCTATCGCCGCGCGGCGCGAGGGGGTCGTTCGATATCGACCTCCTTGGGTCCGAGGCGACCTACCAGCGCTCGCGATCGGCCC
>JAJYFI010000267.1 GCA_021790955.1 bacterium
GACCCCGCTAGAAGGGCGGCGGCGGCGACGAGTCTCCGGACGCGGGCGCTTTTGGGGAGAAGGAGAGCGGCGACCAGAAGGTAATAGAGGGCGATCTCGGACGGCGCCATGGCGGGCAGGTCCGTGGAGGCGAACGGCAAATGGGCGAAGGCCGCGCAAAGGCGTCGGAAAAACGAAGCCAGCCAACCCGCAAGGAGCGCGCTCCCGCGGTATAGCGGCGTGAGGCCAAGAGCCCGCGCGAGGCAGAGCCCCCAGCCCAGCGCCGACAAGACGGCGGCCAACGGAATGGCGACGGGGTTGGCGAGCGCGCCCGCAAGGGGTCCCCGGTGAAATAGCTTCGCGAAAAGGGGCCAAAGCATGAGCTCGACGACGAACGTCGCCCGCAGAGAATCCGCCGCGCGGCGAAGGAGCCGGCTGCCGGCGCGTTCACGCCCGTCGCGGGCCTTGGGAGCCGGCATGGCGGCCAGGAGGCCGAGAACCGCCAGGTAGGTCATTTGGAAACCGGCGTCGAAGAGGGCGGCGGGATCGAAGGCGAGGATCGCCAGCGCGGAGAGCGTCAGGGCTTGAAATCCCGCGCCAACCCCCCGCCCCCAAAGGCGCGAGGCATAGAGGGCGCTGATCGTGAGGAAGGCTCTGAGGTAGGGAGGCAGCGCCCCCACGACGAGGGTGTAGTATCCTCCCAGCGCTGAGCCGACGATGAATCTCTGCCAGGGCCAGAGACCGAGTGCCAGCCCCGCGATTTCGGCCCCCGCCATGGCGAAGGCGATTTTGGTGCCGGAGGGGACGAGGAGATGCATGACGCCGGCATCCTGGGCGTCGCGGCGCGCCCCGAGAGGAAGGAGGTTCTTTTCCCCAAGGAGCATCCCCTCGAGAACGCCCTGCGGCTCCCGGCTCTCGAAGGCATCCTCGACGGACTCCTCGACGAACCGGCGCGTTTTCTCCGCGGATCGCACAAGGCTCCACCGGCCGAGGCCGCTCCTCGATCGCCGCTCCAGGTCCCGGACGTCCATGATGGCCGAGATTCCATGGTCCGCGAAATAGCCGCGCTCGTCGAACTCCCCGGGATTGCGGGCGAGCCGGGGACGGCGCAGCCGTCCGACGAGCCTCCAGGTTTCCCCGGGCATCGGCAGGGACGGCGCGGGCATGTCGCTCGGTAGATAGGCCAGCAGCCGGGTTTTGAGCGCGCGCGCCTCGACGCGCCGCGATTGAAGGACGATTTTTCGTCCTCGACGGTCTTCCCGCGCGGGAGAAACCACCATGCCTTCCACCGCGGTTTCCTCCCTCCCGAGAAAAGGGCGCAGGCGGGCGCTCCCCGCGGGCTCAAAATCGCCGCGGGCCTTGAGCGCCGCCGTGATCGCGATCCACGCCGCAAGGAGGATCGTCAGGGGTCGCCTGAGCCACGTAAGAATCATGCTCGTTACTTATGAGACGGTTTGCCCCCCCAAAAGGTTCCATGGGCTCGGCCCTTTGCTACAATGCCCGCCATGGCCCGGAGCGAAAACCCCCAGGTCAGCGCGATCGTCCCCGCCTACAACGAGGAATCGGCGGTGGGCGGGGTGGTCTCCGGGCTTGAGCAGGTTTTCCTCAAAGAGGGGCTCTCCCGCGCCGACTTCGAGGTCATCGTGGTCGACGACGGCTCCGGCGACCAGACGGCCGCCGCGGCCGCCCGGGCCGGCGCCAGGGTGCTGAGCCACCCGTCGAACAAGGGCTACGGCCGAGCGCTCTGGACCGGCATCGAGGCCGCCCGCCATCCCTGGATCCTGACGATTGACGCCGACGGCTCCTACGCCCCGGAGGACGTCTCGAAGCTCCTGGAGAAGGTCCCGGGCTTCGATCTCGTCGTCGGACGACGGCAGGGGCGTCTCTTTTGGGGAAGTCCCTTCCAGGCCCTTCTGCGCTGGATTTATCTGGCCATCGCCTCCTTCGTCGCGGGGGAGCGGATCCCGGACGCCAACTCGGGGCTCCGCATCATGCGCAAGTCTTCCCTCCATGATTCCCTGCCGATCCTCTGCCTCGGCTACTCCTTTTCAACGACGCTGACCCTTTCCTTCATCCAAGGCGGCCTTTTCGTCAGCTTCGTCCCGATCGAATACCGCGCGCGCAGCGGACGATCGAAGGTGAAGCCCCTGCGCGACATCCTCCGGACGCTGCAGCTCATGACGCAGGTGATCCTGCATTACAATCCGATCAAGTTCGCCGTCTTCCTGGCCGCGATCCCGGCCCTGGTCGCCCTCCTCGCGGCCGCGCTTCTTTGCCGACGGCCTTCGTGGGCGCTCCTCTATTTCGCCTGGGCCAACGCCGCGCTGTCGTCGGCGGTTTTCTTGGCGGGCTGCGTGCTCGAGCGCATGCGTCCCCGCCGTCCCGAGCCGGCGCGCAACGCTCCCCAAGGGTCCTAAAAAGCCTTGGGCCCCAAAGCCCGCCCTTCCCGTCTCCATTAGTCCCTGGTCGGCTCTTCGCGGCGGCGCAACCTCCACGGCGCTATGGAGTGGAGCTTCGGGCTGCTCTCAGCGCGCGAGCGTCGGCTTCTCGAGGTGCTCTCG
>JAJYFI010000268.1 GCA_021790955.1 bacterium
TGCAAAAACGGGAGTTGGCGTTTCGTCCCCTGCTTGAGCTCGCGCCCGGGACGCCCAAGGAACTGGCCGAGGCGGTCGAGAGGTGCTTGAAGCCCGACCCCCAGGACCGCTTTCAGAGCGCCCAGGAATTCGCCCGGGCTTCCGTCTTCGGGGGCCGATGAAGAGGGGCGGCGGGGCCGATCCGATGCTGCGGAGGATGGCGGGGATGTTTTGGCTCATGGGGCTCATGATTGGCCCCATCTTCAACTTATCGCTGCATTGGAGTCTGACATTATCTTGGTTGCCGGTGCCGGGGCTGCTCCTATTCCCCTTCGCCACGGCTTTGGCCGCCTCCGTGTTAAGGCATCATGTCGCTGTTTTTTCAAGAAGAACCCTCCGCATTCTGCCGTCTCTTTTTGTTTGGGGAGCGCTCTGCACGGCTTATGTTCTAACGGATGACTGGAAGGGGATACTGTTCTCGTATATTTTGCTTGGCATTGCGTTGTATGAGCTCCATCTTCTTGAAAATGATTCGCCCCAGCGGCAGTCTCCGGCGCTTCGCGAGGTGTCCGTCCTGGGCTGGCCCGTGCTGTATGCCTTGATCGCCGCGTACAGCATTGGGCACTCGTTTGCTGCACAGCATGCCGATCATGCAGGCACTGCCTATTTGGCCTGCGCGTCCATTGCTTTGGCCCCGTCCTTGGCGCTAGGCTTCGCCTATGCCTCCGCAGTGAAAAAGCTGGGTCCCTGGCGCACCCGGATAGGGGTCGTGCTCTCATTGATTTGCCCTCTTGCGATCGCGGGGATTTGGGATGATTGGTTTTGGATCGCAGCTCCGGTCGCCGCGCTGCTTGCGCTCCTAGGCGCGGTCGTCGGGGAAAGGTTCGGCCCCGCGGCGAAGCCAGGCGCTTCCGTCGATGCGGCGCCGAATATCAAGGGAGCCGCCGCGTCGAGCGGAGGTCCCCCGGCGGCGGCCCGCCCGAATCCTTCGCCAGCCCCGCCCGACCCGAGGGAAACGCTCCTCGGAGGATCGGCCTCGACGCTGATCGACGGAAAATACGAGCTCCTGCGCCAGATCGGCTCGGGCGGGATGGGCCTGGTCTACGAGGGTCTGGACCGCCGGCTCGATCGCCGGGTGGCGGTCAAGAAGATGCGCGGCGACATCGGCTTGAACCTCCGCGACCGCAAGCGCTTCCTGGAGGAAGCGCGCACCTCGGCCAAGCTCCGGCATCCCGGCATCGTGGCCGTCTACGACGTGGTCGACGACGCCCGGAGCGGGGAGGTGCACCTGATCTTCGAGTACGTCGAGGGCCTCACGCTCGAGCGATGGCTCGATGAGCTGAGGCCCTCCGCCTTGGCGGCGGCGCGGGCGCGGCCGATCCTGCGGGCGACGGCGGAGGCGCTGGCCTACGCCCATGCGAACGGGGTGATCCACCGGGACGTCAAACCCTCCAACATCATGGCGGCGGCGGAGGGGGGCGTCAAGGTGATGGACTTCGGGATCGCGCGGGTGATGAAGGACACGGTGACGCGGATGACGGGGCTGCGGGACAGCTCGGGCTCTCCGGCCTACATGGCGCCGGAGCAGGAGTTGGGGCGATGGGACGCGCGCTCGGACGTCTTCGCGCTGGGGGCGACGGGCTACGAGCTTTTGAGCGGAGAGCCGCCGTTCACGGCGTCGAACCCGCTGGCCCAGAAGGAGAGGGGGATGTTCAGGCCGCTCCTTGAGTCCGCGCCGGAGACGCCCAAGGATTTGGCCGAGGCGATCGAGAAGTGCCTGAGGCCCGACCCCAAGGACCGCTTCCAGACGGCCGAGGAGTTCGCGCGGGCGATAGGGTGATTTCCGAGGCCGTTCCCGGAGCGGGCGCGAGCAACGAAGGGGCCTCTGGGGAAAATGGTAAGATGGCCGTCGATCGGGCGGTTAGCTCAGCGGTAGAGCACTGTCCTCACACGACAGGGGCCATAGGTTCAAATCCTATACCGCCCACCATTCCTCAAAGGGTCCATACCGCACCGCTACTCATCCCGCACGCGGCCGCGCGTCTTCTTGACGGCGCCCCGCCGGCGCTTTTCCTCGAGCATCCGCTCCTTGCCGGCCTTCGAACGCCCGCGGCGCCTGCGTCGCGCGAGCTCCCGCTCGTGCCGCTCGCGCCGGGCCGCCTCCCTCTCCCGGGCCGCGATCCTCTCCGCCAGGCGAAGCCGGGCCGAATATCGGTTCTGCCATTGGGAGCGTTCCTCGGAGCACCGCACGATCGTCCCCGTCGGCCGGTGAACGAGCGTCACCGCCGTCTCGACCTTGTTGACGTTCTGCCCGCCGGGCCCGCCCGATCTTGAAAACCGCTCCTCCAAATCCTCCTCGCGCACGCCCAGTTTCCGGAGCCGCGCCTCGACGGCGGCCCACTTCTCGGAGAAGCTCAGCGGTGTGCTGGCCGTGGAGAGGGGCACCCTGGCGCAGCGTACCGGGAGTCAGGGACATCTTGATCGGCACACCGAGCTGCGGGATCACCCCTGCCCCCGGCGTTTCCACCGAGGTCACCATCTTCCGCGCCCGTACTTG
>JAJYFI010000269.1 GCA_021790955.1 bacterium
GGAATGCCTTCCCCGCCGGAGAGCTCGAGGATCCAGCCGGCCGCGTTGTCGAGGAAGTAGCGGTCGTGGGTGACCGCGATGACTGTTCCCTTGTAGAGGCGCAGGTGTTGCTCGAGCCACTCGACGGACTCCGCGTCCAGGTGGTTCGTCGGCTCGTCGAGAAGGAGGATGTCCGGCTCCTGAAGGAGCAGCCGGCAGAGCGCCACGCGGCGCTTCTCGCCGCCGGAGAGCGTCGCGACCGGCTGCTCCCCCGGGGGGCAGCGCAGGGCGTCCATCGCGAGGTCGAGCTTGTGGTCAAGATCCCAGGCGCCCGCCGCGTCGATTTTTTCCTGGAGCTTGCCCTGCTTCTCGAGCAGAGACTCCATCTCCTCGGGCGTGATGTCGGCGGCGAGCTTCTCGCTTGTCGCGTTGAACTCGTCGAGCAGGGACTTCGTCGCTTGGACGCCCTCCTCGACGACCTCCTTGACGGTCTTTGTCTTGTCGAGTCGGGGCTCCTGCTCCAAAAGCCCGATCGTGTAGCCTTTCGAAAGCGTGATCGCGCCCGTGTGCTCCTTGTCGAGGCCCGCGATGATGCGCAAAAGCGTGCTCTTGCCGCTGCCGTTGTCGCCGATGACCCCGATCTTCGCGCCGTAATAGAAGGAAAGCGAAATGTCCTTGAGGACCTGGCGCTTGGGGGGGTGGATGCGGCCGACTTCCTGAAGGGAACAGATGATCTGCTTCGAGTCGGTGGTGGTCGCCATGGTCGAGTTCCCCTATTAAAGCAAACCGGGGCCCGTCAATGGATAATCCCGGTCCGAATCAGCGCCAGGGAGGTCGCGCCCACCAGGGCCCAGAGGAGGATTCCTTGGGCCAGGGACCGGGGGCCCGCCTTGGCGAAGGTGGCGGGAGTGAGGCTCGTCCCGATGAGAAAGAGGGTCGCGGTGAGGGAGGCCTTCGCGAGAAAGCCGAGAGTCTTCCACGCGGGCGCCAAGGCGGGAAGGGCCGTGTTGAGCGCGGCCGCCAGGGCGAACAGCAGGATGAACCACGGGTAGCGGACGCGGGAGCCGGAGCCTCGAACGGCGGCGGTCGCGAGAGAGACGGGGACGATCCAAAGGGCTCTGGCGAGCTTGGCCGCGGTGGCGACGGCAAGAGCTGACGGGCCGTATTTGAGGGCGGCGCCGACGACCGAGCTTGTGTCGTGGATGGCAAGGGCGGCCCAAAGCCCGAATTGGCGCCCGTCAAGGCCGAGGGCCCGGCCGATGGGGGGGAAAAGAATCAGCGCGAGCCCGTTGAGCGCGAAAACGGTCGCGAGGGCGACGGACATCGAATCTTCGTCCGCCTCCAGCACCGGGCCCAGGGCGGCGATGGCCGAGCCGCCGCAGATGGCGGTCCCGACCGAGACGAGGTAGGAGGTCCTTTTCTCGACCCTGAGGAGGCGGCCCAAAAGGCGTCCGGCGCCCAGGGCGAAGACGATGCCGAAGGCCGTGTAGAGAAATCCCTCCCGCCCCACGCGCAGGACCTCCTGAAGGTTCATCCCGAAGCCAAGGCCGACGACGCTCGCCTTGAGCAGTTGTCCCGCCAGATCGTGGGTTTGGCGCGCCGGAGGCGGCCCCCAGAGAAGGGAGGCCGCGGCGCCCAGCGCGAGCGCGGCGGCGGGAGAGAGCCACAAGTAAAGGCAGAAGACGGCCAAGGCGGCGACCATCAAGGCCCCGGAATTTTTCATGGCGTCCAGCGTAGCGAGAAGGGGATAGTGCCGTCAAATAGAAACATGCTATATACCATAAGGAATTCTTATATGAACGAGAGCGACTACCGCCTGCCCTTCGAGCCACAGCTTCTCGCCTCCTTCCTGGCCGTGGCCGAGCGCGGCGGCATCTCGGCCGCGGCCAGCGCCCTTCATCTCACGCAGCCCGCGGTCTCCTCCCAGATGCGCCGCCTGGAGGACCAGGTCAAGGCGGTCCTTTTCGAGCGGCACCGGAAGGGGACGAGGCTGACCGAGGCGGGCCGCAGGCTGCGCGCGTCGGCGCGACGGGCGCACGCGGAGCTTTCCCGGGCCGTCTTCGGGCTTTCGCGCTCGCCGGAGCCCGAGGGCCTTTTGGGGCTCTGGGCAAGCACGACGATCGCCTCCTACGTCCTGCCGCCTCTGCTGGCCTCTTTCGCGCTCGAGCGCCCGAAAGTCCGGGTGCGTCTCGTCGCCGCGAACACGGGCGCCGTCTTGGAGGCGGTCCGCGCGGGGACGGCGGAGCTGGGGCTCGTCGAGGGCCACGGCCGCGCCGCGGGGGTTCGGCTTCTTCCCTTTGTCGACGACGAGATCGTCGCGGTCTCGGCCCCCGCTTTCTTGGCCGGACGCGCGGGGGCGGACGCGCTTAAGGCGGGGCCGCTTTTGTGGCGGGAAAGGGGCTCCGGGACGCGGGCCGTCGTCGAGCGCGCCTTGCGAGACGCCGGCCTGCCGCCTTCGGCCGCGAGGTACGAGCTGTCGAGCACCGAGGCCATCAAGGCGGCGGCGATCGAAGGGCTCGGGGTCGCCTTTCTTTCCCGATGGTCGATGAGGCGG
>JAJYFI010000270.1 GCA_021790955.1 bacterium
TGAGCTTGAAGCGGCCCGCCGCGGCCTCATCGGGGCCGATGACGAGAGCCCAGCGCGCCCCGGTCGCGTCGGCGTATTTGAATTGGGCCTTGAGCCGGCCCGAAAGCGGACAGACGTCGGCCTTGAACCCTTGGGCACGGAGCCTCGCGGCGGCGGCGAAAGCCTCCCTTCTCAGCTCCGTCGAGAAGACCGTCACGCAGACGCGGGAGGCGTCCTGCGCGGGCTCGGCGCCCTTGAGCTCCTCCAAAACGAGCATCACGCGTTCAAATCCGATCGATCCGCCGAAGGCCGGAGTCGGTTTGCCGCCGAAGGCCTGGATCAGCCCGTCGTAGCGTCCGCCCCCGGCGATGGATCCCGCGGCGCGGGGATGGCGAATCTCGAAGATCGGGCCCGTGTAATAATCCAGTCCGCGAGCCAGGCCGGGGGCGACGAGAATCTTGGCGCGTTCGTTCATTCTCGCGAGATCGTCTCGAATTTCCTCAAGCCGCTTGAAGATATCCAGGCTTCCGTCCTGGAGGGCCAAATCGTCCCTATGTCCGGCGACGCAACCTCTCAATCGGTCCCAATCGACCGACTTCCCAGCCAGCTCCATGATTCCTTCCTTGATGGCCGCTTCGTCGACCTTGCCCATCTTGTCGATGACGACGCACGCTTGAGCAAGCTTATCCGAAGGAATCCCGCAGCGTTCGAGGACGGCATATAAAAGACGGCGGTCGTTGAGCAGGACCTCCGGCTCCTCGATCTTGAGCTTCTCAAACGCGGCGAGGATCGCCGATATCACCTCGATTTCGCAACTCATATCCCCGGAGCCCAGCACGTCGAAGTCGCATTGGATGAACTCCCGGTATCGCCCCTTCTGGGCGCGTTCGGCCCTCCAGACCGGGCCCATGTGGAACGCCTTGAAGGGATGCGGCAGGCTTCCCTGGTGCCTGGCGTAATAGCGTGAAAGGGGCACCGTCATGTCAAAGCGCAGCCCCGCGTCCGCCAACTCGAAGCCCTCGCCCGGGCGCAGCGCCTTCGGGAGCTCTTTTTCCAGCTTCTCGCCGCGCTTTAAGATCTTGAAGATGAGCTTTTCGTTCTCGCCCGAACCCTTCCCCGTCAGCACGGCGAGATCCTCGACGGCGGGCGTTTCGATCGTCTGAAAGCCGAATTCCCGAGCGACCGCGGCTATCGTCCGCGCGGCGCTCTCGCGCGCTCGGCACTCTCGGGGAAGGAAATCGCGGAATCCCGAGGAAGGCAAGTTCGAAATCACAAGCCTTATTGTAATATCTTTAGGCTCCTTGACGGAATCACCGACCTCATGAAAGTCTTCGTCGGGCCCTTCGCGCGGCTTGAGGAGGCCCTCGCCCGGGATATCGCGGAACGAGGGGGGCGCCTTGCCGCAAGGCGCCCCCCTCGTTTCCTCCCGCCGCGCTTGGCGATCGTCGCCCCCTCCCGGCGGCTCGCCTCCCGGCTCGAGCGTCTTCTGGCGGTCGAAAAGGGTTTGACCCTTCTCAACGTCGAGTTCCACACCTTCCACAGCCTGGCGCTGGCGGTCGTCGAGGAGGGAGACGCCCTCCAAGGACGCAGGCTCGTCTTCGACGGCCTGTTCCACCGGCGGGCGGTCGAGTCGACCCTGGAGCGTCATCCCGAGATCGCCCGGCCTTTCGGCGGAGCCTCCCGGCCGCGCGGCTTCCTCGCGGCCCTTGCCGCAAGCCTCAAGGATCTCGTGGACGCGGGAATCGACGCCGACGCCTTCGAGGAGCTCCTTTCCGAAAACCGAGCCGCAAGCGATGAGGAAGCGGCCCGCCTTCGCGCGCTGGCGCGCCTTCTGGAGGCCGTGCGGCGCCGTTTGGACGGCGCAGGCGTCGTCGCAGGGTCGGATCTCGCCCGCCTCGCGGCTTCGTTGGCCCCCGAGTCCGGGGTCTTGCGCCGGCTGGACCGCGTCGTCTATTACGGCTTCTACGACCTCACCGGACTCCAGCTCGATTTTTTCGAGGCCGTCGCCCAAGCTCGGGAAACGGACCTCTACTTCCCCTACGAGAAGCGTCATGCCGCCTACCGCTTCGCCGACGCGCTTTTTAAGGAGAGGATCGAGCGTTACCAAGTCGAGGAGCTGCAAGGGGACAACTCACGGCAAGGCGTCCCCGAAATTCCCCGTCCCGCCGTCTCCGTCATCAACGCCTCCGGCGAGCGCGGCGAAGTCTGGGCGGTCGCCAAGGAAATCCTGCGGCTTCACGAGGAGGAAGGCGTCCCTTTCGAGGCGATCGGCGTCGTCGCGCGGACGCTGGGGCCCTATCACGACGAGATCCGGGAAATTTTTCCGGAAAACGCCGTCCCGTTCGCCATGGAGGAGAGGCCCGCGCTGACGAGCCATCCCGCCGCCCGGGCGGCGCGGACGCTTCTGAGCCTCAAGCGTCGCGATTACCGGGCGGACTTGGTCGCCGAGCTGTTGAGCTCCCCCTATTTCAAAATTCCCACCGCCATGAACGGAGGACGACGATCCTGGAGGAAGGCTCTTCGGTCGCTGGGCGTCCACGCCGGGC
>JAJYFI010000271.1 GCA_021790955.1 bacterium
CGATGCCCACATCGAGCCCCATCTCCTTGAGCTTCAAGACCGCTTCGGCCGCGTCCGCGCGCAGGCGGTCGCGAAGGACAAAGAGCCCCGCCGGCTCCGCGCCGGCGGCGACGGCGACGCAGGAGCCCTCCAGCGCCCCTGCGGGGATCTTGTCCTCGGGGATCGGGATTCCCTCGCTTCGGAGCCACCCCACGCTCCCCATGCGGATCGCCCGTCCGCCGCAGAGAACCTTGACGCCGCGGCCCGGGAGGGTTTCAAAGGACTCGACGGGCGGCTCCTGCGCCCCGCCGTCCCTCGCGTAGGAGACGATCGCCTTCGCGTAGGGATGCTCGGAGCGCCTCTCCGCCGCCAAGGCCCAGCTCAGAAGCTCCTTTTTAGGGACGCCAAAGGCCCGGCACTCGAAGACGGAGGGCGCTCCCTCGGTGAGAACGCCGGTCTTGTCGAAGAGCACCACGTCGACTCCGGCGGCCTTCTCGAAAACATCCGCGTCCCGCACCAGCATCCCCATCCGCGCCGCGCGATTCGTGCCGGCGATGACGGCCAAGGGCGTCGCGAGACCCAGGGCGCAGGGGCAGGCCACCGCGAAAACGGCGGAAAGAGCCGAGAGGGCGTAGAGCGTCTGCGGCGGCGGCCCCCACAAGGACCAGACGACGGCGGCGGCCGCGCCCAAGCCCAGGACGATGGGGACGAAAATCCCCGCAATCTTGTCGGCCAGCCGCTGGATCCGGGGCTTGGAGAGCTGGGCCGAACGGACAGATTGGATAATCCTCGCGAGGGCCGATTCGGCGCCAGGCTTGGCGACCACGATGTCGAGGCTCCCCGTCCCGTTCATGGTGCCCCCCCACACGGCGGCGCCGGGAGACTTCTCGATGGGAGCGCTTTCCCCCGTGACGAGAGACTCGTTGACCGCGGAGTCGCCCGAGACGACCTCGCCGTCGAGGCTGATCTGCTCGCCCGGCTTGACGCGGATGATCATGCCCGGCCGCGCGGCTTCAAGCGGGATCGTCTCTTCCTCTCCGTCCTTGAGGAACCGCACGGTCTTGGGGGACAGGCGCATGAGCTTGAGCACGGCCTCGCCGGCCCTTCCTCGGGTCCTCGCCTCGAGCCAGCGCCCGAAGGTCAAAATCGTCACGAGCTCGGCCAGGGCCTCCCACTGGGGAGTTCGGGAACCGGCGGGGAGATCGCTTCCCCAGAACAAGACGACGACCCCATACCCGAAGAGGGCCCACGTGGACAGGGAGACGAGCGTGTTCATGTCCGCGGCCCTTCTCTTGAGGCTTTTCCACAATCCTTCGTGAAAATGCCACGCCGCAATCAGCTGCAGGGCGGCAGCCCAAAAAATCTCCGTATAGGGAGACAGGTCGAAGACCCTCGCGAAAAGGAGCGGCACGGAAAGCCCGGCAGCCCAGAAGAGCCTCAGAAGGAGCCGCCGCTCCTCTTTTTTCTGCTCCGCGAGCCCCTGCCGCTCGGCTTCATCGAGATTCAGCGACCCCGGAAGGACCTCATAGCCGGCCTCCTCGAGAATTTTCTTGAAAAACTCCGGGGAGCGCTCCGAGCCGTGGCGGATGCGCACGATCCCCGTCGCGAGGTCGGCCCGCACCGCGGAAACCCCCGGGAGCTTTCCCAGCGCTTCCTCGATCCGGGAGACGCAGCTCGCGCAATGGAGGCCCCGGACGGGAAACGCGGTCTCCATTTCCGCGGGGCCGGCCGGCGGGGCCTCTTTTACCTCTGCTGTGTCGCGAGCCATGACGCGTATAAGTCTTTCAATCCAGACCAGCCGTTCCTCGCGAAGGCGAGGGCGACGGCTTGATCGAGGGTCTTGCCGGATCGCAGGGAGCGGAGGAACTGGTAGAAGCCCAACGTTCCGCCCTTTTCGATCATGTACTGGACGAGCGATTCGGATTCCGCGTACCAAAGGCTCACGGTGTAGTCCTTGTCCATCTGGGCGGGAACGAGCTTGACGAGATCGCCGATCGGGATCGGTCTCTGGCTGAGGTCGTAGCGCAGCGGCGCGAAGATGTCGACGAAGGGAACCCCCGCCTGCGCGCCGGCCGCTTTGCATTCCTCGTACGTCGCGAGCCCTTCGTTGACCCACCTGAAATCCGTGTTGAACGCCAAATCCGCCATGTACTCGTAGAAAACGACATGGGTCAGCTCATGGGCCAGGGTGGGCCAAAGTCCGGGGCCGTCGTAGACGTAGACCGCGTCGCCCACGCACACCCCTCCGGACCATTCCGGCTGCCTGGTCTTCTCGTGGTATTCCGCCGGGCTCGAGTAAACCGTGATGCCCAAGAGTCCCGAGGGCTGATAGAAAGAGATGAGATTCGTGTCCACCATCAATCGGGTGTAATCCGCCTCGGCGGCCTTGGAAACGGCCTGGGCTTGGTCTTCCCCATAGGCGTGGACGTCGAAATGAAGGCTCTGGACATCCGCCGCTCCGAGGCCCAGCCGCCCGAAATCGGCGTGGATGACGGGCACGGCACGGCCCCCGCCCGCCCCCGTTCGCGCCG
>JAJYFI010000031.1 GCA_021790955.1 bacterium
GTCCCCGCTCGGCGCGACCGGCGTTTCCACGACGCCCTCCGCGAGCCCGGTCCAGGCGCTTTCGATCTCCTCCTCCGTCGCCGCCAAGATGACGCCGCTTTCGACGTCGACCAAGCGCGCGTTGACGAGGGTCTTGCCGCCGGAATCGATGAAGCTTCCCACGACGAGGCCCTCCGCGGAAAGGACTTTGCCCAGGCCCCGCAGGGTCGCGGGATTAAGGAGCCCCGTGGCGCCGAGGTGGTATTCCTCCATGACGCTCTTAAGAAGATTGCGCTCGACCACCTGCACTTTGCCGGTTCTGACCAGCCGCGTCAGAAGCTCTTCGGAGAGCGCCCAACCCTCCTGAGTCCGTCCGCCGTCCGCGGGGACCAGCGGCAGCACGGCGACGCGCTGGACCTGGCCATGACGCGCGGCGTCCGCCAGCTCCCGGGCCGCCGACTTGAGTCCGTCGGCGCGGGCCGGAGCGGCGTTCGAGGCGGCCAAGACCAGCGCTCCGAGGTAGATCGTCTTGTTCATGTGCATGGACCTCCTTTCCAAGGATGAGCTTGCCCCGCGAGGCTCGCCGGGACTTTTCCGACGGCTTACGGCTTGCTGAAATCGGGGAGGGCGGGGGACGCGCGAGTCGAGCGCCGGGACCGCCCAAGCGGTCCCGGCGCGCCAGGAGAGCATCGTCGCCGCCAGGGTCGCGAGGGCCTCCTTCATGAGACGAAGGATGGCCGGCGGAGTTCGCGGAGCGCTTGCGCGCGGCTTAAGGGAAGCTGAAGAAGTGCGCTAGGAGGCTACTTTTCGAACTTGTAGCCCAGGCCGCGGATATTGACGATGCGGGAAGAAGCCTTCTCGCCCAGTTTTTTTCTCAGTCGGGAGATGTGGGTCTCGATCGTGCGGTCGTCGTTGTAGTCAGCCGGGTCGTAGCCCCAGACGGCGTCGAGCAGGTAGGCGCCCGAGAGGACTCGCCCGGCCTTCTCGATGAGAACAGCGAGGAGGTCGAACTCCTTGCGCGTGAGCTCGACGCGATTGCCCTCGACGCGCACCTCGCGGCCGGCGGCGTCCAGTTCGATGCCGCTCTGGCGCAAGGTGGACTCGCTTTCCGGAGTGCGCTTGGAACGGCGAAGGACGGCATTGACGCGCGCCAGGAGAACCTTCATGGGGTAGGGCTTGAGCACGTAGTCGTCCGCCCCGCCTTCGAGGCCCGATACGACGTCGTGAGCCTCCATCAGGGCGCCGGAGACGATGATAATAGGGATATGAGAGGTTTCCTTGCCCCGCTTGAGAGCGCGGCAGAGGGAGTGGCCGTCCAGGTCCGGCATATCCGCGTCGGTGATAACGAGATCGGGCTTGGATTCCTGCGCCAAAATAAGCCCGTCGGAGCCGTTGCGGGCTTCGATGACCGCGAATCCTCCTGCCTGCAGCCCGCGCAAGGTGCTTTGTCGCACCTTGTCGGAGTCGTCGATGAGCAGGATCTTCGTCATCACGGGATGAGCAGGTCGTCGATCAAGCGGTAGCCGCCGGGGACCGCGACGACCGCGGCGGCCCCGTTCGGACCCAAGTCGCGGCGCAGCCGTTGGACGGTCTTGTCGAGGGTTTGGGGGTCGCCTTCGCCCTCCCATAGCTCCGTTAACAGGGCCTCTCTGGAGACGGTCCCTTGCGCGCGCATGAGGGCGCACAGAAGGTCGAAGCGTCGGGGGCCGAGGCGGCGGGATTCGCCGCCGACCCAGACGAGGCGAGCGTCCACGTCGACGCGCAACGGTCCCCGATGCAGGATATGACGGACGGGAAAGGGCGATGCCGGCGCCGCGCCGAAGGTTTTGGCGATCACTTCGCGGAGCTGATCGGAGGCGACCGGCACTTTAAGGAAGGCCTGCACGCCGAGGGAGGCGAGGGAGGCGTCCTCCCCCGTCTCCTCGCCGGCCATGATGAGAGGGACATGGCGGGTTTTTTCGCCCTCGCGGAAAAGCTTGGCGAGCATGACGCCGTTGAAATCCGGGAGGCTCGTTTTCATGATGATAAGGGAGGGGCGGGACGCCGCCGCCAGGCGCAGGCCCTCCTCCCCTTTTGAGGCCGAGCGCAGCTCGCAGCGCAGGGACGCCGCCGCCGCGCTCGCCGACGATTGGAGCTCTTGGTCGTCGGCGATGACAAGGATTGATCGCGGGAACTTCCAGGAAGGGCCCGCGAGGAGGCATTTGAGGTGCCGCAGGAGCATCTTGGGGTTGTCCGTGATCTCAAGCTTGGTCAGAAAGAGCTCCGCGCCGAAGCGCCGGGCCGTCTCGGCGTCCTCCGGGCTTTCCTTGATGCCCGAGATCATGACGACCGGAACCCCGTGGGTGTCGTTGTCATCTTTCAGCGCGAGGAGGACGTCCTGGGAGGAAAATCCGCTCTTGAGGATCCAGTCGAGGAGGATGAGGTCGGGGGCGAATTCCTTGGCGAGCTTCACTCCCGCAGATCCGTTCGAAGCTCTTGCGGCCTTGAAGCCGAAGATGTCGAGGCAGCGCCCGAGATAATCAGAAAAATCGTCATCGTCGTCGACGATCAATATCTTGCGCATGCGGAGTCACGGCGCGAATATTGACATCACCGACTACAACATAGTAAATTACGTAAACAGAGTAAACGATGCAAAACTATTAATCAATAAATATTTGGTAAGAAATCGATTAAAATGGTTTTGAAGGCGCATGAGGCCCGCGAGGCGGAGTCGCCAAAGACGACGTTGGCGGCCCTTGCGGTCGAGCAACTTAAACGCGAAGGAGTGACGGCCATCTTCGGGATCCCCGGGGGGCCCGCGACGCCGATTTTCGACGCCTTGTACCATGAGCCTTCCATTCGCACGGTCGTCGCGCGTCACGAGGCGGGAGCCGCCTTTATGGCTTTAGGATATGCCCGGCTCAGCGGACGGCTGGGCGTCTGTGTCGTGACGACGGGACCCGGAACGACCAATGCCTTGACCGCCGTGGCGGCCGCCAAAATGGATTCCCTGCCGATTTTGGTCTTAAGCGCCCAGGTCGCCACGGCCACTTTCGGGCGTGGGGCGGCCCAAGATTCCTATGAACGCATCGATGTCGTCGATATGTTCCGGTCGGCGACGAAAATGAGCGTCATGGCGGCCCATCCGCGCAACTTTGCCGCGACCCTGCGGCAGGCCATCCGTCTGGCCATGACGGGGCGGCGCGGCCCCGTGCACGTCAATATCCCCAGCGATCTGATGCGCCGGCAAGTGCCGCTTGAGCTTGAGTGGCCGCATGAATACCGTTCCTTCGGTCGAACCTTCGACCGCGAGGCGGTCAAACAGGCGGCCGAGCGGCTTCTTGAGGCCGAGCGCCCTGCCATCCTCGCCGGCCATGGCGTCAATCTCTCGGGAGCCCAGGCGGAGCTTCTGGAGCTGGCCGAGCTCCTCAGTCTTCCCGTTGCCACAACTCCCAAGGGTAAAGGAGCCTTCAGTGAGGAGCATCCTTTGTCCCTAGGCGTTTTCGGGGTGGCCAGTTCCGTGCGCGCGGAGACATACCTGCTCTCGGGCACGGTGGACGTGCTGTTCGTGATGGGCAGCAGCCTCCATGAGTGCTCCACGGAGGGCTGGGACGCGCGGCTCAAGCCCGGCAAGGCCCTGCTGCATCTTGACGTCGACGCCGGCGTCATCGGCCGCAATTTCCCCGTTGCCGTCCCGATGCTTGGCGACGTCAAGACGACCCTCCGCGAGCTGCTTCATCATCTGCGCCGCCTCATCAAGCAGGGGGAGCATCCGCCGCGCTTGCGGCCGCAATCCTACGGCGACAGCCTGGAAATCCCTCTCGTCATGGATCCCGCCGCGATGCATTCGCCTCAGATTCCCATCAAGCCGCAACGCCTGATGCACGAGCTCAACCGCGCGCTGCCTCCCGACGCCGCCATCTTTTTGGATTCCGGCAACAATACGTTCTGGGCCGTCCACTATCTCAAGGCGAACGGAAAAAACGTTTTCGTCAACGGCATCGGCGAATTCGGCGCCATGGGCTTCGGTGTGGCCGCCTGCCTGGGGGCCAAGATCGCCGCCCCGGGACGTCCCGTGGTGGCCGTCGTGGGAGATGGCGGCGTCGGCATGCTCGGTATGGAGATCTCGACCGCCGCCACCTATGGCATCCCGGTCGTTTGGGTTGTGCTCAACGATTCCAGGCTCAACGCGGTCTACCATGGCCAGCGGCTCCAATACGCGGGCCGGACGATCGGTTGCGATTTCAAGCGGATGGACCTCGTCCTCGTCGCGGAGGGCCTCGGCGCCAAGGGTTACCGGATCGATTTTCCCGACGATATCGCTCCCGCCTTGAGGGAGGCTTTGTCGTGTGGGGGGCCGGCTCTTCTTGACGTCCATATCGACGCAGGGGAAGCGCCGCCCATCCATGCCCGAATACGGTCGCTCGAACGCTTTTTCGCCGGGATGGCGGTTGAATAGATGCCCGCCCTGAACGCCGCCGGCCTGGCCGACATGATTCTCGGCTATCGCCGGGCCAAGATACTTTTCACCGCGGCGTATTTGGATATATTCTCTTGTCTCGATCGCCCGCAGACGGCCGGGAGTCTGGCCCGGCGTCTCAAGCTCGACTTGCGGGCGGCGGAGATTTTTCTCGACGCGCTCGCGGCGATGGGATGCCTTGAGAAGAACGGTTCCCGCTCATACCGGAATGCCCCCGTCAGCAGCCGTTTCCTGGTTCGTAGGAGCCCCGAATACCTCGGCCATAATCTGAAATATCAGGAAATTCTGTGGGATGCTTGGGGGGAGCTCCGCCGCTGCCTCGAAAAGGGCGGAGCCATCCGGCCCCTGCGCCACTGGCTGACCCGGCACGACGGCTTCGTCGAGGAGTATATTCGAGGGATGAGCGACATCGCGCGGCGCCCGGCCGAAGAGGTCGCGACGATCGTGGACGCTTCGGACGCCCGAGACCTCATCGACGTCGGCGCCGGCCCAGGCGTCTACAGCCTGGCTTTCTTGCGCAGGAACCCTCGGTTGAACGCGACTCTCTTGGACCTTCCCGAGACGTTGAGAATCACGCGCGGCATTCTCGGCCGTCGGGCGGATGTGCGAGGCCGCCTGCGCCTTAAATCCGGAGACTACCTGAAGGATTCATTGGGGAGCAACTGCTGCGATATCGTTCTTCTGTCGCATATCACCCATGATGAATCGGCCCAAAGCAATCGGCTCCTCATCGACAAAAGCTATCGGGCCTTGCGTCCGGGCGGCCGAGTCGTCATCCACGATTTCATGCTGGAGCCAAGCCGGACTTCTCCCGAATTCGGAGCCTTATTCGCCGTGCACATGCTGACCTATACCTCCGGCGGACGGACCTACACCGCCCAAGAATACGCCCGTTGGCTCAGAGAGGCGGGATTCAAACGGCTTAGCCGTCATGCGATTTGCGCCGGAGCCCCCAACGCCTCGTACGCCATGTTGGGCTATAAGGACTGCTGAAAATGAGCGGCGAAGCGAAGATTGACAGGGCTCAAGAGAACATCCTAGATTGAATAAACAAAGGAAACAGAGCAACCAAAGGAACCGGTCAACTCTTATTCAGAGGCAACCCATGGCTTTTTTAAAGACGTATACGACCCACGAGATCGCGAAATTCTGCGACGTCTACCCTTCGAGCGTGCTCCATTGGATCAACGATGGAAAGCTCAAGGCGCATGTCACCCCGGGAGGGCATCGTCGCGTCGCCAAGGAAGACTTGATCCGATTCCTCAAGCAGTTCAACATGCCCATCCCCGCCGAGCTGCGGGCGGGAACGCGCCGCGTGCTCATCGTCGACGACGAGCCGGAGATGTCGAGGATGTTGGAGAAAATCTTCCGCATCCATCCCGAAATTTTCGAGACGGAGATCTGCGGCTCCGGGATCGACGCCCTCATCCGGATCGGGCAGGCCCCGCCCGATCTCGTCGTCCTCGACCTTGTGATGCCGAAGATGGACGGCTTTCAGGTCTGCAAGATCCTCAAAACGCGGCCGGAGACCCGTTCCGTGCGTCTCATCGCACTGACCGGCAAGAAAGTGCCCATCAACGAGCACAAGCTCGATGAGCACCACATCGACGCCTTTTTCCGCAAGCCTTTCGACGTCGAGCAGTTGTTGGCCAAGGCCGCCAAGCTTCTCGGCGTCTCGCTGACGTCGGCGCCCGATACCCCTCGATAGGGGCTTTTCCTCCTGCGTTCCTGTTCCTACGACGCGCAGAATCGTCTATACTTCTTTCAGCTTATGCATGGCGCCGGTTTTGGAAGACTCGCCGCGCAACGGAGCTTCTTGGCCGTTCTGGCGGTTGTGGCGCTGGGAGCCTCTTCCGCACGGGCTTCCAGCCGAATCCTGCGGGTCTGCGACGATCCCACGGAGCCGCCGACGCTCAATCCGCTTGGGGAATTCTCGGAAAAGGCGCACACGATCGCACAGCAAGTTTTCGGCGGTTTGGTCCAATTTGATCCCGACGGCCGGCTTGAGCCCGACTTGGCGACCGCTTGGCGCTGGGTCGACGATAGGACGATTGAGTTCAAGTTGCGGTCCGGTGTCCGTTTTCATGATGGGGAGCCGTTCGACGCGGAGTCCGTCCGCTTTACAATCGAGAAGTATATCGATCCGAAGACGGGTTTCCCGGGAGCAGGCATGCTCGATTCCATCGCCGGCGCGGAAATCGTCGATCCCATGACGGTCCGTATCAAGACGAAATACCCGGACGGCATCCTCATCCACCGCCTTGCAGGCGTCGTGCGGATGATCCCTCCCCGCTATGTGGCCGAAAAGGGGATGGATTATTTTAGCCGGCATCCTGTGGGGACGGGAGCCTTCCGTTTTTCTTCCTGGGAGCCCGGGAAAGCCATCCATTTCCGCGCGAATCAAGGGTATTGGCGCAAGGGATTTCCCCAGTTTGACGGAATCACTTTCCTGTTCCTGCCTCCCGACAAGCAGTTGGAGGGCCTGTTGAAGGGCCGGGTCGACGTCGTCACGGAACTCCCGGGAACGGCCACGACGGCCGTCATGAAAAGCGGCGCGGCCAAAATCATCAAAAAGGAAAGCTTCTACACGGTGGGGGCCAGCATCAACGTGAGTTCGAGTCCGCTCGCGGACAAGAGACTTCGTCAGGCGATCAATTACGCGATCAACAAAGCCGATCTTGTCCGTTACGACCTGCTCGGCAACGGCATCCCCCTCGCTTCCCTGACGATGGAGGGAGAGACAGGCCATGACTCCGATCTGAGGCCGTATCCCTACAACCCCGAGAAGGCTCGGCGCCTCCTTCGCGAGGCGGGCTATTCTCGGGGTTTGACGCTTAAGGTCCTCGCTAAGGACCAAGGAGTGAGAGCCATGCGGATCGTCGCGCGGCAGTTGGAGCGGATCGGCATTCATCTTGCGACGAGCAAGACGACGGATGCCACTATCATCCGGGATATTAAGCGCGGCGGCTGGGATTTTGCCTTTGGGGGATGCCCCGACCCTCTGGCGCACTCCTTCTTCGTTCAGTTCATCTTTCTTTCGTCATTTTCCCCCTACAGCATCCAGAAAAACCCCATGTTCGACCGTCTCATGGCGAAAATGACATCGACCCTTGATCCTGGTGAGCAGGATCGAGCCGGTCGCGAACTCGACCGTTACGTCCACGACGAGGCTTTGAGCTTCTTCACGTACCAACGCATCAAGACTTATGGCGTGGCAAAAGGCGTCCATTTCGTTCCCTACAAAACCGGCATGCCCTATTTTTATCGGACTTTCCCCGAATGACGCCGAGAACCGATTCCGTGCGCTTCGGTCGCTGGGGAAAAGGCTCCATGCGTCCCCTCGGGCCGCTCCTCATCGAGAGCGTGGCGACGGGCCGAGGACGAAACAGCTTCTCCGTCTTTCGGGTCATGATAAAACCGGGAGAGAGCCATCCGCCCATTTGGCATGCTAAAACAACCGAATTTTTCCTCGTGATGAAGGGCTCCGCCCTGGCCCGCGTCAATGGAAGAAAACGCCGTATGAAGAAGGGAGATTTCGCCTCTTTAGCGCCGGGCGCCGTACATGCTTTTAAGGCGGGGCCTTCAGGCGTCGAGGCATTGGTCGTTTTCATCCCTGCGCTCGACCTTCGCCGGCCCGACGTTAAACGTTAGCGTCGAGGTCCATATGCCCAAAACCCTCCGTTGGCGGCTGATCCTCGCCATCGTCCCGGCGGTGATCGCGGGCATCATCGTTGTCGTCTGCGGACAGTATTATCTGAGCCGGGGCCAGATCCTGTCCGGCATCGACCAGAGAATTCAACATCGGGCCGAGCGGACGGCGGCCGCCGTCGACGAATTGCTCCTGCAACGCCGCAACGAGCTCCTGACCTTGGCGGCGTCCCCTCTCATCCTCGATTACCATCATAACGAGGACTACGGCCTCAAGGCCGAGGCCGAATCCTACCGGCGGGAGCTGGAGGCCTACCTGCTTCATTTCGCCAAGCGCTCCGCCGCTTATGACCGGATTGTTTTCCTCGACCAACGCGGCCGCGCCGTCTGTTTCATCGAAAATGGGAAGGCCCGGCGCCCCGGCAAGGAGTCGAGCTTGTCGCGCTTCGTCTCCAAGGCGCGGGGGCTCCCGACGGGGGCTGTGTGGTCCTCGGGGCCGACGCGGCTGGGCGACGGACGAGCCGTCCTTTATTATGCGGCCCCGCTTCGGGACGAGGCGGGGGATTTCGAGGGCGTCCTCGCTCTCGCCTACGACCTCGAACCCATCGCCGCGCTCCTCAAGGCAAGCCGTCTGGGCAAGGGGGGAGAGGCCTGGATCCAGATGGAGGACGGCGCTTTCCCCGCGGCGGCCGACGACCCGCCTCGTCCCGCAATCGTCTCCGCCGTCCCGTTGAATGCGATGCCGTGGACGGTGATGGCGAGAGTCCCTCGGGAGGAGTTCCTGCGGCCCTTGAAGCGCGTCCGGGATTTCGGGATCGCGGTCGGCGTCGCCGCAGCGGCGGTGGTGGTCGTCGTGATCCTGGCGCTTGTGCGCTCCAACACCCGGCCTCTCGCCGCCCTCGCGGAGGCGGCGCGCGAGATCGGGCGAGGGAAGCTTGACGTGCGAATCGCCGTTCCCGGAAGCGGGGAGCTGGGGGCCCTGGCCGAAGCCTTCAACGAGATGGCGAGGAGCCTCGAGGACAATAGGAAATTCAACGCCCTCCTGCAGGCCCAGCTTATCCAATCCGAGAAGCTCTCGGCGGTCGGCCAATTGATATCGAACGTCGCCCACGAGCTCAACAACCCCCTGGCGGCCGTCTGCGGCTATGTTCAGATGCTTTTGATGCAGGATGTCCCCGCCTCCTTCCGCGACGATTTAATGCGCGTTCATCGGAGCGCCCTGCGCTGCCGCAAGGCCGTCGAAAACCTGCTCTTTTTCGTGAGAAAGGGCCGCAGCGAGAAAACGCGGGCCGATTTGAACGGCGCCGTCCGCTCCGCTTCGGCGAGTGCTTCGGCCGTTTCCCCAAAACCCTGATTTTCGCCGTCAATGATCTGCCGCACACTTCGCATTGCGATCAGCTCGTGGCCGAAACCGGCATGAGCTTCATCCACCCTTTCGATGATCCGCTGGTCATCGCCGGCCAGGGCAGCATCGCCTTGGAAATGCTTTCGCAACAACCGCAATTGGACACGTTAATTGTGCCCATCGGCGGCGGCGGCCTGAT